>CAYRIZ010000037.1:0-19804 GCA_964424565.1 uncultured Enterobacterales bacterium | reverse complement strand
CGCCTAATAACCATAAAAATTATTCCTTATCTTCTGCGTTCTGCTCGTCTTTTAATTTCAACATGCAAAACAAAGCCAGGCTTTCTACAGCCCTGGCGGCAGCGCTGTGATCGTAGGTCGCAGTCACCGTAGTGTTTTCTATGGCGGCCTGGAGCACGTTTTCATCGTAGGGAATAGTCATGGGAGCCTGCGCTTCCTGGAAGAAACTGGTGGAAGCGTAAAGAATCAAATCAGTCTGCAGTTCACTGGAAATACGGTTTTGATTGAAAACCACAATCTCATTGTCGGCAGGCTTATGGGCCGCAGCGGTGAGCATACAGGCCATGTTGGGCTGCAGCAGCGTCAGGTTGAGATCGCTTAAGGCAAAGGCAGCCTTGGAATTTCTGAAGTCACAGCATCCGCAGTCAAAAATCAAAATGTCAAAACCCAGTCCCTTGATGTAGTCCATCAAAGTCTGCAGTTTCTGCTGGCCTACGGTTTTGTTGACATTGGCAAATAATTTCGATCCCTGCGGATAGAGGTAAAGCTGATCTGAGATGCGTACTGCCTGCTCCTGATTGAGGGCGGTGTAATCGTGGTCAATAGGGAGGTTAAAGGCAGAAAGCAGCATGCCCAAATCCGGGCACAGCGGGCAGAGCATGACCTTATGTTCAAGACTTAAGACCTCGCTTAAGGCAGTGCTTACGAAAGTAGCTCCGCAGCCTGGTTTCAGTGTCTGGACATTGATGCTCAGCATGATTTAGCCCTTCTTCCTGCACAGGACCTGCTGCTCATCAATCAGAATAGTGTGCATCACAAACAGAAAGCTGTCTGAACTCTGTGGTTCAAATCGTGTATAAAAACTAGAGTATCAGCCCGGTTCCCTGAATGCGCTGTTATACGTATCTGTATAATTTGCGGCTGCCGAGGCGGCTGTGCACCATCTCACCCACAAATTAAAGCGGCAGGAATGACCTGTTGTTATTGTTTTCTCAGCTTCAACTGCGATTCAAAATAATTTTTAATTTTTTGCTTGTCAATATCAGAGCATGTGTTTTTGGTTCAGATTTTAAAAATTTGTGGTGTGGAATTTGTTAAATCTGTGTCAAAACTCACAAGTTTTTTGCAAGTCAGATGAACTGGAATGGCTGTATTTAGGGGAGGAGGAGTGAGCTGCCGGTCCTGGTGATGAGGGGAGGGGGCCAAAGCGGGGGAGGAGAGGGAGACCTGGGCCGGGAGGGAGAGCCGAAGTCCGGGCTCAAGGGCGGGGAAGTGAGGCGGACCGTGAAAACATCTTTATTCTTTCATTCATGAAAATATGGCACTGATCTACAGCTTTTGGAGATGATCCACGTGGATCGTATATGAAGAAAACAGACGAAAAATAAAAACTTTTCACAATGATCCACGTGGATCATCAGTGCTGTTTATTGCTCCAATGAATGATCCACGTGGATCATTCATGCCGCCCATTCCTGACCTATGATCCACGTGGATCATCAATTTCTTGGCTTGTTTCCACGTGTGATCCACGTGGATCATCGCTGCTGATTTGAATATTTAGCGATAATTTAAATATTAAAATAAGTTAAACAAATCTATTTAAATATTCCACATTACCAATATACGCCGCTCAAAGCAGGGGGGCAGACAGAGAAATCCTGCAGGCAGTCTTGTGGATCCGTCTGCGGGATGCTGAAAACAGGGCTGGGGCCTGCAGGCAAAAGAACAGCTGCAGACGGAGGCGTGGAATTGATGTTGGAGGGAGCCTTGGGATGCTGCTGCGCCTGTGCCAGCAGGGAATTTGACAATAAACCTGGGCAGGCTTTGGGCAGGCCGAAGCAAGCAATGATGAGCCGCCGGGGCGGGATAAGGGCTAAGGGATAAAAAGGAGAAGCTTAGGATGGACCGTCGCAATGTTTAAAAAAACATGGAGCATTTCAACGGTCCGACTAATGTAGGCAGGTGCATTATATACCGAATGGCTGTACCTTTTAAAGGCCTGCCGCAATTAATTTCTGGGTCGGACGGTAGTCTGCCTGCAGCAGTGATCCGCGTGGATCATTACTGTCCCTATCCCCTGACCTCGCCGCAGAAAAATAAAAAATCGACAGCCGCCAGGCTGTCGATCCTGCAAAGAGCCGGTGCCTGCTCTGCAGCACCGGCAACTTAAACACTTGGTACTTAGTACAGTACTGAGATATCAGCTGTAGTGGAAAGTATGGCGGCCAGTTTGCTTAAGATCAGCAGACGGTTCTGTCTGAGTTTGAGATCTTCAGTATTGACCATGACCTGCTCAAAGAAGTTATCCACATCAGCACGCAGCTCAGCCAGGCGGCTTAAGGCAGCATCGTAGGCACCGCTGCTGTAGCAGCTGTCAATTTCCGGCTTGAGGGCAATGATGTGCTGTACCAGCTGCTTTTCTGCAGCTTCCTGCAGTAGCTGCGGATCCACTTCACCTGATACGGCATCAGCCTTGGAGAGGATATTGTTGACGCGCTTGTAGGCGGCGGCAAGATCCTTGGCTTCAGGCAGCAGCTTGAAGCTCTGTACGGCTTTGATGCGCTTGTCGAAATCAAGCAGGGAAACCGGTCTGAGACGCAGTACGGCCAGGAAGATTTCAGTGCCTATGCCCTGATCCTGATAGTAGGCCTTCAGGCGGTTGAAGACATAATCAGCCACATTGGCCGGAGTGTTGGGAGCGGTAACCTTATCGCCCAGAATGGCGGCGCATTTTTCAATGGCAGCCGTCAGATCGAACTCCAGCTTGTTCTCCAGCACTATGCGGATCAAACCAATGGCGGCACGGCGCAGACCGTAGGGGTCCTTATCGCCCTTGGGCAGCTGATTGATGCCGAAAATGCCCACCAGGGTTACCAGTTTTTCAGCCAGGGAAACTGCTATGGACACAGGATCCACCGGTACGGCATCGCCGGAAAAACGCGGCAGATACTGATCAAACACAGCCTTGGAGACTGCAGGATCTTCGCCGTCGAGCTCGGCATAGTGCATGCCCATAATGCCCTGAGTGTCGGTAAACTCAGTCACCAGGGTGGTGGCCAGGTCGCATTTGGCCAGGTAGGCTGCCCGGCGGCAGAGGGCTTCATCTGCCTGGGCAAAAGGAGCGAGGTAGGCGGCAGTGTCGGCTACCACTTCACTGCGGAAGGCTATGGTGCCTATATCCTTCTGGTAAACGATGTGCTCCAGACGCTCATGATAGTATTCCAGGCTGTGCTTGCGATCGGTCTTGAAGAAGAACTCGGCATCGGACAGACGCGGTCTGACCACACGCTCATTGCCTGAGATCAGCATGCTGGGATCTGCTGGATGGATATTGGCCACAAAGGCAAATTTAGGCAGCAGTTTGCCGTCGGCAGAGTAGATGGGGAAGTACTTCTGATCACCCTTCATGGTATAAACCAGGGCTTCGGAAGGAACCTGCAGGAAGCGCTCTTCAAAGGAAGCCAGATAAACATAAGGCATTTCCACCAGGGAGGTTACTTCCTCCAGCAGAGTTTCATCCAAATCAGCCTGACCGCCGGCTGAAGCGGCAGCGGAGATCACCTGATCGCGGATGGAGGCCTTGCGCTTTTCATAATCGGCTTCCACACAGCCTATATCGTGCAGCTCGCTTAAATAATTGTCGGCGCTGCTGATTTCCAGAGTTTTCTGTCCCAGGAAGCGGTGGCCGCGGATTTGTCTGGAGCTTTCCACGCCGAGAATGGAGCCGGGGATAAGCTCACTGCCGTACAGCATGCACAAAGTGTGCACCGGACGGACGAACTCATCATGCTTGTCGCCCCAGTGCATCAGCTTGGGTATGGGCAGGGCAGCCAGAGACTGCCTGAACATCTCAGGGATCAGCTCCACTGCAGCCTTGCCGGCGCGGGTGGTTTTGATATACAGCCACTCGCCTTTGTCAGTCTTGAGCCGGCCGGCTTCTTCTACCTTGATGCCATTGCTGCGGGCCCAGCCTTCGGCAGCGCGGGTAGGGGTGCCGTCGGCATTAAAGGCAGCCTTGACGGTAGGACCCTTGATCTCCAGCACCTTATCTTCCTGCTTGTCGGCCAGGGCCTTCACTATTAAGGCCAGACGGCGCGGGGTGGCATACCAGCTGACGCTTTCACAGGAGAGATTTTCTTTTTTCAGCTGAGCGGTGAAATTGTCGCTTAAAGCCTGGGCCAGCTTGCGCAGTGCCTTGGGAGGCAGTTCCTCAGTGCCCAGTTCCAGCAAAAGATTATTAACTGCCATTTATTTGCCCTCCCCGGCATTGCGGCACATAGGGAAACCTAAATTCTCACGTGACTTGTAATAAGCCTCTGCCACCGCCCGTGACAGGGTGCGGATACGCAGGATGAAACGCTGTCTTTCGGTTACGGAAATGGCATGACGGGCGTCGAGCAGATTGAAGCAGTGGGCTGCCTTGAGCACACGCTCATAGGCCGGGAAGGGCAGCGGATGCTCCAGCTCAATCAGATTACGGCTCTCCTGCTCCATTTGATCGAACATCTTGAACAGGAAGGCAGTGTCGGCATATTCAAAGTTGTAGGCAGACTGCTCCACCTCGTTCTGATGGAAGATGTCGCCGTAGGTGACCACGCCGGTCTTGGTTTTGGCCCAGATCAGATCATAGACGGAGTTGACGCCCTGAATGTACATGGCCAGGCGCTCCAGACCATAGGTCAGCTCGCCGGTAACCGGGAAGCAGGACAGGCCGCCCACCTGCTGGAAATAAGTGAACTGCGACACTTCCATGCCGTTGAGCCAGACTTCCCAGCCCAGGCCCCAGGCACCCAGCGTCGGGTTTTCCCAATTGTCTTCTACAAAACGTATATCATTTACCGTGGGATCAAAGCCTAATTCCTTTAATGAGCCCAGATAAAGATCCTGAATATCATCAGGAGAAGGTTTTAAAATAACCTGAAATTGATAATAATGCTGCAGACGGTTGGGATTTTCACCATAACGGCCGTCGGTAGGTCTGCGGGAAGGCTGTACATAGGCACAGCATATAGGCTCAGGGCCTAAGGAACGCAGAAAAGTCATCGGATGAGAGGTTCCGGCACCTACCTCCAGATCAAAAGGCTGCCCAATCATGCAGCCCTGTCTCATCCAATAATCCTGTAAAGTAAAAATCAGACCCTGAAAGGTCTGAAGATCATAGCTGTTAGACATATTTGATTAATCCAGGCTGGACAATAAAAATTTGCAGTTATTTTAGCAGAAACTATATGTGTTGACGGTCCTGCCGCGCAGCAGGAGTACCCTGTGCTCCCCGGCGCAGCACAAAGCGGCAGGGATGTTCCGCATCCGGCAGTGAGAGCAGTTCATGACCCAGATAGCGGCAGTATGCCGGGACATCGCGCAGGGATACGGGATCGTCAGAAAGCAAAATCAGCTCATCACCAGGCTGCAGGGTTCTCATTCTGGCCCGGACCAGCATCAGCGGCTCGGGGCAGCTCAGCCCGCGGGCATCTATACTAAAGGTTGTCATCTGTACACCCTCAACTGTAGCAGGGCCTGCCGCCGGGAGGCAGGCGGAGTAAAACGGCACCCGGGCTGGAGCTTGTAAAATAAATGCGGCCTGTTATAATAGGTCCCAGTCGTGCTGGCTTAGCTCAGTTGGTAGAGCGCCTGTTTTGTAAACAGGGGGTCGTGAGTTCGAGACTTACAGCCAGCACCACCTGCCGTAAGCTCATTTCCATACTGCACCAATCTTCTTTTTCCGGCCAGATTTCCCCTGTTCCACTGCCGCCTGCGGGGCTATATTAGTGCATCTGAACCAATACTAGGCAAAGCGCCCTGATTGATTTGACTAAAACTCCCGGATCAGCGCGGTAAATGGTAAATTTTATCAAATCAAAGCCTGGATAGGGCAAAAACAGCATAAATCCGGGAGATCAGGCCCGGCAAAAAAGATATAATTGGATCGTTGTGCAGTATAAGAAATAAACAGCACTACCGCCCGTATATCAGGGCATTTAGTATATTGTAAAAATCGGAATTCTCGAGGAAGAAGCTATGAAGAAGAGTTTAGTCTCACTGGCAGTTGCTGCAGGCCTGGCCTGTTTTGCCACTGTATCCTTTGCTGCAGTCCCGGGCTCCGCTACCATTGGTGTACGTGGCGGCTGGGTCCGCGCTGATATGGAAAGCGGTGCCAATTTTGACAGAAATGACAAGAGAGGTTACGGCTACGGTATTTATGCCGATTACAACTTCCTGTCCTGGCTGGGTGTTGAAGTAGGTTATACCGCACTGGACGGCTTTGGCTGGAACGGCAAAAACGGCTACGGCTACAACAAAGTAGGCGTACAGGGCCCTGAACTGGCTGTGCGTCTGGCCTTCCCTTTAACTGATGAAGGCTCCGACATCTATCTGCGCGGCGGTGCCATGTATGCCTTTGGCGACAGCGACTACAGCGACAATGATGACGGTGTTGCTCCTTTTGTCGGTGTTGGTCTGCAGTGGGCCTTCAACCGCAACTTCGGTATGCGTGTAGGCTATGATTACTACTTCAATGCCATTGACGGTAAATCTTCCTTCAGCGGTGCCGAGTCCGATCTGGCCTTAGCCTATGCCGGCCTGCAGTTCACCTTCGGTGGTGAGACCCCGCCCGCTCCGGCTCCTGCTCCTCAGTACGTCAAGGTCAATGAGACCTTCACTCTGTCTGCCGGCATGCTGTTCCCGTTCGACGGTTCTGACCTGTCTGACGAGGGCAAGGCTGCTGTGGGCGGCGTGCTGCAGCAGGTTAAGGACAAGCAGGTTGTGGACACCGTCTACACCGTGGTCGGCCACACTGACCGCATCGGTCCTGAAGCCTACAATCAGAAGCTCTCTGAGGCCCGTGCCAATGCCGTGGCCGATGAGCTGATGGCTCAGGGTGTTGATCCTGCCGCTCTGGAAATCAGCGGTATGGGTGAGTCCGCTCCGGTTACCGGCACTGATTGCGATGGCTTAAGCCGCGGTGAGCTGGTCAAGTGCTATGCTCCGGATCGCCGTGTAGAGATCAATGTCTCCGGCAATGTGCTGACCGAGACTCTGGTCACCGCTGAATAATAAATCTTTCTGATTTATACTCAGATTTCTGCAGAGGGCCGGCTTATCTTATCGCCGGCCTTTCTTTTGGCTGCAGTGCAGACGGCAGATTACTCTTCGGCGCTGCCGGAAAGTCCGGCCTCATCGATCATCTGCTGATAGTAGGCCAGGGAAGCCTGATCAGGGTTTTCCAGGGTGGACTTGAAGATATGCTCGATCTGCTCCCTGACTGCAGAGCGCACTATAAAGACCAGTTTGCTGACCTTTTGATTATCCGGCCAGCTGTCGAGCTCACTTAAGGGATAAAGCGATCCCTGCACGCCGTGAATGATCACCGGCTTGTCCTGCCCGCTTAAGTTCAATATGCCCTTGATGCGCAGAATGCTGTCGCCAAACTGCGACTGCACCAGGCTGACTGCCGACAGCAGAGCCAGGGGCTCTATGGGCTCTTCCACCACCATGGAGAAACTCTCTATATCCGAGTGAGCTATGATGCGCGGTTTGGCAAAGCCAATTTGATCTGTGGCCGCGGCCGGTCTGATGGGAGAGGCCAGGGACTTGTCATTGAAGGACAGCCAGGACTTGACCATGTCTATGCTGTGCTGCCGGTCTTCGCGGTAGGGTCCGATCTCCTGCATCACCGCAGGGCTGATGCAGCCGTTGAGCACGGGATGTATAGGGGCGGAGTGATTGATTTTCCGAGCCGCTTCCTTGATGGCTTCTATTTCATCTGCATCTGCCAGATCGGTCTTGGATATTAAAATGACATCAGCCAGGGCGATCTGCTTTACGGCTTCATACTGTCTGGTCAGCTGCTCGCGTATGTGCTCGGCATCGAGAATGGTGACTGTACCATTGTAGCGGTACAGTTCGGTGAGGTATTCATCCGCTCCCAGAGTGCTGATCACTCCGGCGGGATCGGCCAGACCGGTGGTTTCAATCAGCACGCGGTTGAATTTAGGCATCAGCCCCTTTTGGGCCTTGACGTAATTGCTGATCAGGGCATCAACCAGTTCGCCCTGCAGGGTGCAGCAGATGCAGCCTGATCCCAGCAGCACCACGGTGTCATCCACAGCCTGTACCAGCTCATGATCCAGGCCAACATCTCCAAACTCATTGATGAGGACCAGGGTGTCCTTGAATTCAGGGGTATTGACCCAGTGGTTGAGCAGGGTGGTTTTACCGCAGCCTAAAAAACCGGTGACTATGTTGACAGGAATAAACTCCTGAGGCTCTTTGTCTGACATGACTTCCTCCAAATTGTGCGCCCTCATTCTAATGCAAAGCCGGGCAGTGCGGGCACAGTCAGAACTGAAAAATCAGTGAGCCTCCATTGTATCAGTAAGCTGCAGCTTACTGGAAACTTTCAGCTGCCGTTGTTGAGCAGAAAGTTCAAAGCCCGGGTCAGTACAGGATTGCGGTACTCATCGGCTTCATTGGATATATCGTGGAAGGCGCCGGACACCCGGACGAATTTGGGCGGGCAGACATCATGCTGATGTTTTTCCATAAAGCGCTGCGTATGTACAGGAGAGACCACCTGATCGCAGGCGGCCGCGGCGCAGAATACCGGCATGGTGAACTGAAAACTGCTGCGGCTTAGTTCCAGCTGCTTGCGCAGGGACTGCCAGACAAAAGCATAGCTCGGTCCGGCCTGGGCCAGGTCGGGATGGGCGGCATAGTAATCGTGATAGCTTTCATAGCGCAGCCGGCTGTGGCTGTGGATATTTTCCTCAAAAGCCAGGCGTTTGTATTCCCGGCCATGCGGGGTATACATCATTTTCAGGCCGGGCAGGCTGCCGAGCACGCCTACTACAGCCTGCAGCACAGGAGCCGGCAGATTGTAGGCCGGCCACAAATAGGGGGCGATCAGGGCCAGCCGCTGCGGCTTATGCCTGCCGTGGGCCACCAGATCGGTGGAAATCAGTCCGCCCATGGAAAAACCCAGCTGACAGAACTCCTCGAGCTCCAGCGCCGAGAGCATGAAGTCCAGATCTTCCCTGTAGGTGTTGAAATCATCTATATGACATTTGTGACTGCCGGGAATGACCGGGCTGGACATGCCCTGGCCGCGGACAAAGGGAATCACTATACGCAGCGGCAGTTCCCTGAGGCTGTAGATGAGTTCGGCGTATTTGTGTTCTATTTCCGCCCGGCCGGGGACTATGACCAGGATTTTTTCCACTGCCGGCGGTCTGTACTCCAGGACGCTCAGGGTGATGTGCTCGTCCCGCTGAATTTTATGAAAGGTCAGAGTGTGGTAGAACTCTTCTATCCTGTCCTGGTTGTCGCGGTAAAAGGCCTCGGTTGTAAGTTTTATATTAAAGGTCATGTTTACCTCTCCACCCGCGTCTGCAGGCTGCGGCGCGCGGGAGCAGGCAGGCAGACATACCCCGGCTCTAGCGCTGTCTGAAAATTTTCTGAACGTTGGGAATGGCTTTGATGCGGCGCATTACCGCTGCCAAATGCAGTCTGTCGCGCACCGTGACCGTCAGTCTGATGATATAGATTCTTTCTTCCTTGATCTCAGAATTGATGCTCTCAATACGCGAACCGGCCAGATCCACGGCATTGGAGATTTCAGAGAGAATACCCTGACGATTTTCCAGCTCAATGCGCAGACCGGTTTGGAAGTCCATATTGGCGGTGACTGCCTGATCCCATTCTACATTTAAGAACTTTTCGGGATTTTTATCTTGATCACGAATGTTGAGACAATTGTAGTTGTGAATCACCAGTCCCTTGCCCGGGGTGATGTGGGCCACTATTTGATCGCCTGGTATAGGCTGGCAGCACTGGGCAAAGCTGAAGGGCAGGCCGCCGGTGCCGGTAATGGGCAGGCCCTTTTCCACCGCTCTGGCTTCCTCATCTCCCATCAGCCGGCGGGCGGCAATCAGGGTGAGCACATTGCCCAAGGCTATGTCCACAAACAGGGCATTAAGATCGGGCTCCTTGAACTCCCGCAGCAGCTGATCTATGCGCTCCTGAGGGATTTGATCCAGGCGTATGCCCCTGAGGGCATTCTGCAGCAGACGGCGGCCGATGAGCACGCATTCCTGAGTGCGCAGGCTCTTCAGGTACTGTCTGATCTTGGATCTGGCCCGCGGAGTCACGGCCGAGGACAGCCACATGGCCGAAGGCTGGGCATTGGGGGAAGTGATGATTTCCACGGTCTGCCCGGAGGCCAGCTGCCTCGACAGCGGGAACATGCGGTGATTGACCCTGGCGCCTATGCAGTGCTGACCTATGTCAGAGTGCACGGCGTAGGCAAAGTCCACCGGCGTGGAGCCGGCCGGCAGATCGTAAATCTTGCCTTCAGGAGTGAAGACGTAAATGGTATCGGGGAACAGATCGGTCTTGACGCTTTCAATGAACTCCATGGAGGAGGAAGCGCTTTGCTGCAGATCTATGATGTTCTTAATCCAGCGCTGGGCATTCTTCTGGGCGGCGGTGGAGGTGGGCTCTGAGCCCTTTTCCTTGTAGGACCAGTGGGCAGCCACACCGCGGGCGGCCATTTGATCCATGAATTCAGTTCTGATCTGTACCTCTATGGGTACACCATGCGGTCCCACCAGGGCGGTATGCAGTGACTGATAACCGTTGATCTTGGGGATGGCTATGTAATCCTTGAAGAAGCCGGGGCGGGGTTTGTAGAGATTGTGCACCTGACCCAGTACCCGGTAGCAGGTATCCACGTCATGCACCACTATGCGGAAGCCGTAGATATCCATGATTTCCCGAAACTGCAGCTCTTTGCTGACCATTTTGTGATAAATGGAGCAGATGCGCTTTTCGCGGCCCAGCACCCTGGCTTCTATTTTCACTTCCTGCAGCCGGCGCTTGATGCTCTCCATAATGGAGTTGACCACTTCCTTGCGGTTGCTGCGTGCCTTGATCACGGCTGCCTTCAGGACGCGGTAGCGCATGGGATAAAGCGCCGCCAGACCCAGCTCCTCCAGCTCCACCTTGATGTCGGAAATACCCAGACGGTTGGCTATGGGGGCAAAGATATCCAGGGTTTCCCTGGCTATGCGCTTGCGTTTGTCCGGGCGCAGATTTCCCAGGGTGCGCATATTGTGGGTGCGGTCGGCCAGCTTGATGAGGATCACGCGTATATCGCGGGTCATGGCCAGGATCATCTTGCGGAAGTTTTCCGCCTGCGCTTCTTTGTAATTGTGGAAACGCAGCTTGTCGAGTTTGGTCACGCCGTTGACTATTTCCATTACGGTGGTGCCGAACTCGCGTCTGAGATCTTCCTCAGTGACAAAGGTATCCTCCACCGTGTCATGCAGCAGGGCCGCCTCTATGCTTTCCGTATCCAGGTGCATCTGGGCTATGATGGTGGCCACGGCCACCGGGTGGATGATATAGGGCTCGCCTGAAGCCCGCTTCTGGCCGTCGTGGGCCCGGTCGGCCAGGATAAAAGCTTTGTCTATGAGCTGTATATTGTCAGGATCGAGATAGGTACTGCACAGCTCCCGCAGCGGTACATATATATTGTAGTGAGGCGAGGCCAGCAGCCCGGCAGAGGGGGAAGGGCAGCCGTGCAGCACTGGCGGCTGTACCGCTATGTGCGGCGCACCGGCCGGTTTGACTGCAATGTAACTATCCTCTGCCATATCTGTACCTTTTCCTTAATTGAAGATCTCTGCGTTGTCTATAGGGGCGTATTCATTATCGGCCGGCTGCAGCTGACTGTCGGTCAGATCGCGGCGTTCCTGCTTGTCGAGGAATTCCTCGGTGATCAGACCTTCTTCTATTTCGCGCAGGGCGATAACGGTGGGTTTGTCATTTTCTTCGTCGACCAGGGGTTTGCTGCCGTTGACGGAAATCTGACGGGCACGACGGGCGGCAATCAGCACCAGATCAAAACGGTTGCCGATTTTTGCTACTGCGTCTTCAACAGTGACTCTAGCCATGTAAAAAAACCTCGAGAATAAAAATCAATCAGCGCCTGATTCTGCTTCCTATACCAACAGGCACTATATTAATTATATGATTGTAAAACAGTTTAGCCGCAGAAAAACCTGCGGCAGCCAAAAAAGAGACTGCCCGGGCAGAAAAAGGGCTTCCGGCAGGATTAATCCTGCCGGCCTGCTTCCGCGTCCTCTGCCAGCAGTTCGCCCAGCAGAGCGGCTGCACTGCGCTCAATCTGCGTCCGGCGGCAGCGGCCGGCCAGAATAATGGAACGTAGCTGCAGCAGGGCAGTGTCGTAATTGTCATTGACCACCACGTAATCATATTCGCTGTAATGCGAAATTTCGCGGCGGGCCAGATTCATGCGCTCTTCTATCACCTCGGCGCTGTCGCGCTGCCGTCTTTCCAGACGACTGCGCAGTTCAGCCAGGGAAGGCGGCAGTATGAAGATGCCTGTGGCCTCGGGCATCTGCTGTCTGATGTTCCGGGCTCCCTGCCAGTCTATATCCAGCAGCACATCCCGGCCTTCATCCAGCCAGTTCTGCACCACCTCGCGCGAGGTGCCGTAGAAACGGCCGAAAACTTCGGCATATTCAAAAAAGGCATTGCGCTCAATTAAGCTGCGGAATTCTTCCTCACTGACAAAGAAGTAGCTGCTGCCATCCTTTTCACCCGGGCGCATGTCCCTGGTGGTATGGGAGATGGACATCCGCAGCCGGTCATCGAGATTAAAACGCTCGAGCAGGCCCCGGATCAGGGAGGTCTTGCCCGCGCCGCTGGGAGCGGAAATGATGTAAAGGGTTCCTGGTGCTGACATAATAATTAACCAAACAATCTCAAAGCAGAAGAGGCCTGCCTCCCCTGCAGACCCGGATGCTGTATCAGACTTATCTGCCTAAGGTGGCAAACCACTGGCGGAGCACAGCGCGGGTTTCATCAATACCTATTTTGCGCAGCGCTGAAAAAGGGAGCACGGTAAAGGTGCCGCCGAACTCACTCAGCTGCCGGCGCACTTCTCCGGCCGCTTCCCGGCGGGCCGTGACGCCCAGTTTGTCGGCCTTGGTCAGCAGGATAAGGGCCGGCAGATTGGCTCCTATGGACCAGTCTATGATCAGCCGGTCATGATCCTTCAGCGGATGGCGTATATCCATGGTCACCACTATGCCGCGCAGGGCCCGGCGCTGCTGCAGATACTCGGAGAGTGACTTCTGCCAGGCTTTTTTCATGCTCTCCGGCACGGCTGCATAACCGTATCCCGGCAGATCAACCAGCGAGCAGCCGGGGGCGATCTCAAAGAGATTGATCAGCCTGGTGCGTCCGGGAGTGCGTGACGTTTTGGCCAGATTACCCTGATCGCAGATGGCATTTAAAGCCGAGCTTTTGCCGGAATTGGAACGGCCGGCAAAGGCTATTTCCATGCCCTCATCCGGCGGCAGATGCCGCAGATCAGGGGCAGAGGTGATAAAGCGGGTTTTTCTGAAATCCAGAGTAAACTCTGACATGATGCGGCCCTCCGCGCAGCTTGGTGAAAATAATGCAGGCGGCGCCTATTGTAACAAAGCCGCCGCATCAGACCAGCGCCGCAGGCGCATTTTTGTGCGAAATTCTCTGTCTGCCCCCGCCGGCTGCGGCAGGGGCGGCCCGGCAGAGGTACGGGTCAGCGGTTTAAGTTCAATTCCTTGATCTTGCGCGTCAGGGTATTGCGGCCCCAGCCGAGCAGTTTGGCCGATTCCTGCTTGTGATTGCCGGTAAATTCCAGGGCTGCCTCCAGCATGACGCGTTCAAATTCCGGGGTGGCCTCGGACAGAATATCCTGCTCGCCGGCCCGCAGGCGGCCGTCCACCCAGTTGCGCAGCTGTTCCTGCCAGGAGGTGGGCTCCTTGACATTGCCGGCTATGGAGGTGGTGGCTGTGGTGCTCTGCTGCGTGCGGCTGCTGTTGAGGAATTCAGCCGGCAGATCGGACAGCTGTATATCGCGGCCGGTCACCATGATGGTGAGGTATTTGCACAAATTCTTCAGCTGTCTGACATTGCCCGGCCAGAGCTGCCGGCACAGGAAGACCAGCACCTCGGAAGTCAGCTTCTTGGGCTCCTGATTGTTTTCCAGGGCACTTTGATTGAGGAAGTGCTTGGCCAGCATGGGTATGTCATTGTTGCGGTCGCGCAGCGGCGGCATGTTGATGTGAATGACATTGAGGCGGTAGAACAGATCGGAAATAAAGGATCCGGCGGCCACCAGATTTTCCAGGGTCCGGGAGGAGGAGGCAATCAGGCGGACATCGCAGGGGACCGGCCTGGTGCTGCCCACCGGCAGATAGTGACTGCTCTGCAGTATCTGCAGCAGGCGGGTCTGGGCCTCTATGGGCATTTCGCAGATTTCATTGATGAAGAGCGTACCGCCCTGGGCCTGACTTATAGCTGAGTGCTCACAGCTCTCGGCATCGCTCTCGCGCCCGAACAGCTCTATTTCAATCAAATCCTGCGGCATGGAGGCCATGTTCAGCGAAATAAAGGATTTGTCCTTGCGTTCGGAGTGATTGTGCATGGCCAGGGCCACCAGCTCGCGGCCGGTGCCGGTTTCACCGTGGATCAGCACGGGCACATTGGTCTTGGAGACGCGGCCGATGAATTTGTACACTTCCTGCATGGCCGGGGACTTGCCTATGATCTCAGTATCATCGCTCAGCGGCAGGGCATTGTCCTTATTGGGATCCTGGGTCTTTTTCTTCAGCTGATTGACGCGGTGCACGGCGGCGCGGCGGATCAGGGCTATGGCCTGTTCTATGTCAAAAGGCTTGGGCAGGTATTCAAAGGTGCCGTGCTCGTAACTTTCTATGGCGGCAGTCAGATCTGAATGCGCCGTGATGATGATGAAGGGTATGGTATCGTCAACTGCATGAACTTTTTGTATTAAGGACAGACCGTCTATGCCCGGCATCTTGATATCTGAAATGATCACGTCCGGGATTTCAGTCTTTAAGGCATCCAGGGCCTTTTCACCGTCCTCAAACAAACGGTGGGTGATGCCGTTGACATCCAGAGCTTTGTCAAAGACAAAACGGATGCTGTCGTCATCATCAATAACCCAAATTATAGGATCCATGCTCTTGCCTCTCCTAAATTCCTAAGTTTCCTGCTGGGGTATTAAGCCAAATATTCCTTACGCAGCGGCAGAATAATTCTAAAAACCGTACGGCCGCGTTCACTGTTGCATTCAATGAAGCCGTTGTGCCTTTCTATAATGCTTTGGGCTATGGAAAGGCCCAGACCAGTACCGGAAGCACGCGAAGTCACCATGGGATAGAACAGCGTTTCGCGAATATTTTCGGGGATGCCGGGTCCGTTGTCGGTGATGGACAAAATCACCGCTGACGGGTATTTGACGCCGTTGATGATACGTGAACCCAGCTGTGCCCTGGTCTGAATGTGGATCTGCGGGTGATGCACATGCGCCTCCGTCAGTGCGTGTACGGCATTGGACACAATATTCAGTATGGCCTGCTGCATGGCATCTATGTCCAGCATCAGCTCAGGCAGGGAAGGATCATAGTCCTTGACGAAGCGGATGCGCGGGCCGCGCGAGAGCTCCATGTTCTCCAGTGACATCACCTTTTCGATCACATAGTGAATATTGCAGCGGGTCAGCGGATTGGGCCGCTGCGGGCCGAGCAGTTTGTCCACCAGGTTCTTCAGGCGGTCGGATTGCTCGATAATCACCTGAGTGTAATCGGTCAGATGCGGATATTTGCCGTAGCTCATTTCCAGCAGCTGCGCCGCTCCGCGTATGCCGCCCAGGGGATTTTTAATTTCATGGGCCAGGGAGCGGATCAGATCGCGGGCGGCCATATGCTGTGACCGGCGGGCCAGTTCCTGATCCATCTTCTGCTGATAATCCAGAGTTTTAAATTCCACCACCAGACCGCGGCCGCGGCCGGCATAATGCGAGACGCTGATGTCCGTTTTGATGGACTGATGCGGCTCGGGGATAATGGTGATATCCGAGGCGGTAAAACCCTGGGCCCTGGGTTTCAGGGCGTGGTGAATATTCTCCAGCAGGGCTTTCTGCCCCTTGTCCAGCAGATCGGTTAATTTGATCAGACAAAGTTTGGAGCGCGACACATTGAACAGCTGTTCTGCTGCTGAATTGGCGTAAATTATTTTCAAACTGTGATCAGTAAGCAGTACCGCTGTAGCTAAGCTTTCTAAAATGGCCTTGGACTCTGCCTGCATAAATGCCTCTCCAAATTAAAGCATGTTCAATAATAGTGCAACAATGATATAAATTTGCTAAATGCACTGAAATATATAACTTTCCCTAACATTGTGCAAAAGCGTTTTGCAGCTGGATTTGAGAATTTTTTACAAATGTCTCCGGGTTAAATCATTGACGTATCATAGATTTAATCAGGAAAATGCAGGACGGGTGCCATTAAAAAGCAGCAGCAGCTGATAAAAATGCAATAGAACAAATCAGACAGCTATGCACCAAAATGGTGTTAAAAGGGGGCTGAAAAAATACACAAAGGGCGTCTTTCGGCGCCCCTCGCTGCATAATTTGCAGAGCCTGAGCTCTGCACTAAATCTGCGCTTTTAATCGGCTTTTTTGCCGCCGGCGGCTCTGAAGGCACGCACGCGCTCCATTTCCGACAGGTTCTTCTTGCGCAGGCGGATGCTCTTGGGAGTAACCTCCACCAGCTCATCCTCATTGATGAATTCCAGGGCCTGTTCCAATGTCATGTGCACGGCCGGGGTCAGGATGATGTTGTCATCTGAGCCGGCGGCACGCACATTGGTCAGCTTCTTGGTCTTGAGCGGGTTGACCGTGAGATCGTTGGTGCGCACATGCAGACCAATGATCTGGCCTTCGTAAATGTCTTCGCCGGCATCGACAAACAGACGGCCGCGCTCCTGCAGGAACCACAGGGCATAAGGCACGGTCTTGCCTGTATCATTGGAGATCAGCACGCCGTTTTGACGCTCGCCTATGGAGCCGCCTACAAACTCGTCATAGCTGTCAAAGGTGTGATACATCAGACCGCTGCCTGAGGTCAGGGTCAGATACAGCGACTGAAAGCCGATCAGTCCGCGGGCCGGGATGCGGTAATCCAGGCGGACGCGGCCCTTGCCGTCGGGAGCCATGTTCTTGAGTTCACCGCGGCGACGGCCCAGCTCTTCCATGACCGGTCCCTGATTTTCCTCCGGCAGGTCCAGAGTCAGCACTTCATAAGGCTCCAGGGTTTTGCCGTTTTCATCCTTGTGCAGGATCACCTCGGGACGGGACACACCCAGCTCATAGCCTTCACGGCGCATCTGCTCTATGAGTACGGACAGGTGCAGTTCACCGCGGCCGGAGACGCGGAAGCGGTCGGTGTCTTCGGTATTTTCCACGCGCAGGGCCACATTGTGCACCAGCTCTTCACGCAGACGGGCTTCTATGTTGCGCGAGGTGACAAACTTGCCTTCCCGGCCGGCAAAAGGTGAGGTGTTGACGCAGAAGTTCATGGATACTGTAGGCTCGTCCACAGTCAGCGGCGGCAGGGCCTCCACTTTGGAGACGGAGCAGACGGTATCGGAAATCTTCAGTTCACCAAGTCCCGTCAGGGCAATGATGTCGCCGGCCTCGGCCTCAGCCACCTCGGAGCGGTGCAGGCCCAGATAGCCCAGCACCTGGCCTATCTTGCCCTGGCGTACGCTGCCGTCTGCAGACACTATGGTCACCGGCTGATTGGTCTTGGCCGTACCGCGGGTGACGCGGCCCACACCTATGACGCCCACATAGGAGGTGTAGTCCAGGGAGGAAATCTGCATCTGGAAGGGACCTTCCAGATCGGCATTGGGCGGGCTGACCCGCTCGATTATGGTATTGAACAGCGGATCCATGTTGTCGCCGTGATTGTCCGGATCCAGATCAGCCCAGCCGGCCAGAGCGGAGGCATAGACCACAGGGAAGTCCAGCTGTTCGTCGGTGGCCCCGAGGTTGTCAAACAGATCGAATACCTGATCTATAACCCAGTCCGGGCGGGCGCCCTCACGGTCGCATTTGTTGATCACCACTATGGGCTTCAGACCGCGGGCAAAGGCCTTCTGGGTGACGAAACGGGTCTGGGGCATGGGGCCGTCCACGGCATCGACCAGCAGCAGCACGGAATCCACCATGCTCATGACGCGCTCCACTTCGCCGCCGAAATCAGCGTGACCCGGGGTGTCCACTATGTTGATGCGGTAGCCGTTCCAGTTGATGGCAGTATTCTTGGACAGGATGGTGATGCCGCGTTCCTTTTCGATGGCATTGGAGTCCATCACGCGTTCCTGGCCGAGCTCGCTGCGATCCAATGTGCCGGACTGGCGCAGGAGCTTGTCTACCAAGGTGGTCTTGCCGTGATCTACGTGCGCAATGATCGCTATGTTGCGGATCTTCTGTACATCCATAAAAAATAAACCTGCAGAGTGTGAAATCTTTAAGAAAAAAGGGAAATGTCAAAAATCTGGGCGCTATTGTACTCTAAATCTGCTGCTGCCACGCATATTTATGGGATTTGCCGGCCCTGAGATCAGATCTGTGGGGCCGCCCCCGGCCGCCTGGGGGAAAATTTGCAATGTACTGCACTCTCTGCCAATATTTTTTACAATACGCTCCCGCCCTGCTTTGACTGCAGTCTGCAGCAGGGCTTTGGTTTTCAGTCAAAGGATAATGTGATGCGTGAACTCCTGCTGTATTTCATCAACAGAGTCAGGCGTGATGAGCTGTTTTTGGAAGCAGCCGCGCTGTCCTATACCTCTATACTGGCGCTGATCCCGGCGCTGACTGTGGTGGTGTCCATCTTCACTATGGTGCCGGCCTTTGAGCCGCTGCGCGAACAGCTGCTTAATTTTGCCAGCGAGAATTTCATGCCTGTCTTTACCGAGGCGATCAGCGAAAACATAGGGCGTTTTGTCTCCCATGCCGGCTCCATGACCATAGCCGGTACCATTATGCTGATTGTGGTTTCACTGATGCTGGTGCGGGCGGTGGACAAATCCATCAACCGCATCTGGCGCGGCGGCCGGCGGCGCACCTCCATGACCGTGGCCATTTACTGGACGCTGCTGACCATGGGACCGCTGATGCTGGCCACCCTGATGTGGCTTACTTCCCGCATCCTGGCCCTGAATATTTTCGGGGCCGAGCTGAGTTTTGCCCAGCAGGCGCTCTACTACATCATTCCGGTGATGATTGAATGGAGCATGATCACCGTGGTCTTCATGGTGGTGCCCATAGCCGAGGTCAAACTGCGCGATGCCCTCACCGGCGCGGGACTGGTCACCCTGCTGTTTGAGGCCGCCAAGCGCATCTTTGCTGCCTTTATTCTCAACTTTACCGATTATCAGGCTATATACGGCGCCCTGGCCGCGGTGCCGGTGCTGATGATTTGGATCAACATCAACTGGTTCATTATTCTGCTGGGAGCCGAATTCACCGCTCTGCTCGGCTGCGTGCGCCGCGGCGGGCAGGAGGCCCCGGGGCTGCTGAGCAAATTCGCTGCCCTGACCGGCCCGGTAGGTGAGCAGGAAAAATCATCGCCGCAGCCTCTTTCCATTACCGTGCTGGTCAACGGCCGGCCCTTTTGTACTGCCGCCGACGGCGCAGAAATTTCCCGTCATTAAGTCCTCTGCCGGCGCGGCACCCCTGCTGTGGGGTGATATGCCGCCCGGCTGCAGGAGCTGATACAAGGGCTCCTGCTGCTGCAAAATCTTGTTTTTTCTTTTTTCCAAAAAATTTGGGTGTCACTAAGTATGGGCTAATTTTTCGGCGCCACAATAAACCCATAGACAAACATTAAACTGACATTGGGCAGCAGATTTTAAGAATTTTCTAAAATGAACTTTTCAGCAC
>CAYRIZ010000036.1:0-21051 GCA_964424565.1 uncultured Enterobacterales bacterium | reverse complement strand
TGAAGCAACAAAATCTCAAGAAGATGTCAAGTAACATCTCGTGCAATCACCCTGAGGCCACATCGGCGGCGGCACCGGCTATGGTACCCTGCTGCAGGGCTTCCACCAGCTCGGCTTCATTGACTATGCCGCCGCGGCCGTTGTTGATGATGTAGGCCGTCTTCTTCATCAGGGCAAATTCAGCCCGGCCTATGAGATTGCGGGTAGAGGCCGTCAGCGGGCAGTTGATGGAGATGAAGTCAGCCGCCGCCAAAGCCTCGGCAAAGGGAGTGTACCCCGGACGCACCGTGGCAGCATCCTTGTGTTCGGCCTTTAAGACCTGCATGCCAAAGGCCGTGCACAGCTGTGCTATGCGGCTGCCTATGGCTCCGTTGCCCACTATGGCTACAGTATGCCCGTCCAGATCCACTATGGGAGCCGGCAGCTGACAGAAGCAGTTGGCATTGACCCACAGTCCGCCTTCCATGGCCCGGCGGGTGGTCAGCATGGAGCGGGAGAGCATCAGCATCATGGTCAGGGTGTGCTCGGCTACGGATTTGGTGCTGTAGTCCTGTATGGTGGTGACGGCTATGCCGTGCTCCCGGCAGTAATCTATGTCTATATTGTTGTAGCCGGTGGCCAGCTCGGCTATGAGCTTCAACCGGGGCAGCTGAGAGAGTACCTCTGCCGTAAGCTGATTTTTGTTGGTCACTATCACCGTGGCATCGGCGGCACGCTCCACTATTTGATCATTGGGAGTGTTTTCATAGGCCCGCCACTCGTAGTCCAGATCGAGCTTGGGCATGGGAAATTCCTTGGGGATGGCAACGGCATCGAGATGTACTATGACTTCCATGTTTTCCTCACATTTTTTGTACAGACACTCTGATCGGATCATAAAACGCGGCAGACGCCGCGTAAAGAAGTCAGGATCATGCTTATCTGCTGCCGCTTTTCTTGTCGCCCCGGGGAGGGGAAAGGCTCTTGAGCTGCACCGTATCTATGGACACTTCACTGACCTTGACTATGGTCAGCTCCCACTTGGCAAAGGTGATCACCTCACCCTGCCGGGGCAGCCGCTGCAGATAATCGAGGATGAAGCCGGCCATGGTGTGATAATTGTCCGATACCGGCACCTTGAAGCCGGTGACCCGGGAGACGTCCTTGAGCAGGGCATCGCCGGCTATGCGGAAGAGTCCGGGACTGAGGCGAACCAGCTCCGGTACTTCAGTCTGCTCCGGCAAATCGCCTGCTATGGCCTCCATGATGTCATGCAGGGAGATCACGCCTTCGAAATTGCCGAACTCATCCACCACCAGGGCTATGGAAGCCTTGACGCGGCGGAACTCCTCCAGCGCCTTGAGGATACTGACGGTCTCCGGCAGATACAGAGGCTCGCGGATGAGGGAGGATATATCCTGATTATTGTCCTGATCAGACACCCAGCCCAGCAGATCCACCCGGCGGATATAGCCCAGAGGCTGATCCTTCTGGCCGTTTTTGTAGGCTACCAGCCGCGAGCGTTTGAGGGCCCGGACCTGGCTGGCTAGATCTGCCGTATCGGCAGCTATATCTATCATCTCCAGATCGGTGCGCGGAGTCATCACCGCCCCGGCCGGCAGTGAGGACAGCTGCAGCACCCGGGACACCATTTCCTTTTCCTCAAAATTAAACACCTGCGAGCCGGTGCGGGAGACTATGGCTTCCTTAAAGGTCTGCACCTGATTTTGATTGGAGCCCAGCAGGCGCAGCACCAGATTGGCCGCCACCTCGCGGCTCTGCATGGCATTGACGCCTGAGCCCAGCTTCAGGGTATTGCGCCTGGCCACCTGATTGAAGATCTCAATTAAGATGGAAAAACCTATGGCGGCATAGAGATAGCCCTTGGGCACATGGAAGTGCAGCGCCTCCACCAGCAGCGAAAAGCCTATGAGCAGCAGGAAGCCCAGACAGAGGATCACCAAAGTGGGATGCCGGCTGACAAATTCGGTAATGGTGCGGCTGGCCAGGGTCATCACGCCCATGGCTATGATCACCGCCGCCATCATGATAAAGACATGCTCTATCATGCCTACGGCCGTGATGATGGCATCCAGGGAGAACACGGCATCGAGCACCATGATCTGCAGCACCACCAGCCAAAAGGCCGAGCCTGCCGCCTTGGAGGCCGAAAGCTCCTCATCAAAGCCCTCGAGCTTGCCGTGCAGTTCATGCGTGGCCTTGTAAAGCAGGAAGACACCGCCGACAAACATCACCACATCGCGCCCGGAGACGGCAAAGCTGCCTATGTAAAACAGCGGCGTGGTAAAGGTCACTATATAGGAGATAAAAGTCAGCAGGATCAGGCGGATGAGCAGAGCTCCGCCCAGACCGGCATAACGGGCCTTGTCGCGGGTTTTGGGCGGCAGTTTGGCCGACAGTATGGCAATAAACACCAGGTTGTCTATGCCCAGCACGATCTCAATTACCACCAGGGTCAGCAGACCCATCCAGGCCGTGGGATCGCTCACCCAGGCCAGATCAAACATCACCTGATGCGCGGCGGCTGCACTATCCATGCTGCACCACCGTTGTGTTCAAAAGAAAAAGAGAAAAATAAGAGAAAAGATTACCGAAGGGGGCCCGCATCATCGGGCTGAAACAGTCGCTTGACACTTTTAGTTTACTTACAGGTCGTACTGCCACACGGCAGCTACTCCACTATAAACCATAGGCCGGCGCTTGGCAAAAATTTGCCCCGGGCAGGTGGGTTTGCGCTTTTTTCGCCCGGGGTTGTGGCGCAGAGCTGCTAAATCAGCGCGAGCCGCGCGGAGTGCGTCTGACGTAGACAGCTGAGCTGACGCGGCCGTTGTGATAGCTCTTGACCTTCACGCCGGCAAAGCCGCGGCCGCGGGAGGGCTCCCGGCTCTCGCTGCGGCCCTCATCGCCCCAGGACAGCTCGCGCACCTGATAACCGCCGCTGCTGTCGCGTCTGACAAAACGGGCCGTGGCAGCAGGACGTCCGGTACGGCGGGAGGATGCTCCTCCGGCGGTGGCGGAAACCACTACCGGCCGGGGCTCATTATCCCACTGCCGGCGGCTGCGGGCGCCGACGGCACCCTCTGCAGCTCCGGCGGTGCGGCTCTGGGCGGCGGCAGGCTGACGGCGGCGGCTGCGGTCATCCTGTGATCTGCGGCTGTCGCGGGCAGAGCGCTCCTCATGCTCCCGGCGCGGCCGGCGGTTCTCATCCTGCTGCCGGCTGCTGCGCGGACGCAGCTTGCGATCGCGCTCGGAGAGCTTGTCCAAAGTGTTTTTGGGAGCTTCACTGTCCTTTAAGGCCTTAAGGCCGACCAGGGAGCGCAGGGCATTGATCTCGCCTATGGTAAGTTCGCGGTACTGACCGGCATGCAGCTTGGGATCGAGTTCCAGATTGGCGTATTTGATGCGGATGAGGCGGCTGACCTGCACTCCCACGCTCTCCCACAGCCGGCGTACCTCGCGGTTGCGGCCTTCCTTTAAGGTGACATGGTACCAGCTGTTGCGGCCCTCGCCGCCCTGAAAGGTCACGCTGTCAAATTTGGCCGGACCGTCTTCCAGATTAATCCCCTTCTGCAGGGAAGACAGCTGCTCATCGCTGACCTCGCCGAAGACGCGCACGGCATATACACGCTCAATGCCGCCGCGCGGATGCATCAGGGCATTGGCCAGCTCACCGTCGGTGGTGAAGAGCAGCAGGCCTGAGGTATTGAGATCCAGTCTGCCTACATAGATCCAGCGTCCGGCATCGGGACGCGGCAGATGATCAAATACCGTGGGTCTGTCTTCAGGATCCCTGATGGTGGTCAGTTCACCTTCAGGCTTGTAATACATCAGGACCCGGCATTTGGGCCGCCGGCTCTGCGGTGTAGCGGCTATTTTGCCGTCAATCTTTACGGTAATATTGCCTTCCACCCGATCGCCTACCCTGGCGGTGCGTCCGTTAACCTCAATGCGGCCGGCAGCTATCATGGCGTCCAATTCACGACGGGAGCCCAGGCCTAAACGTGCCAAAACCTTCTGCAGCTTTTCGCTCACGCTGTTGTCCTTTAACTTTAAAGATTTGTATAAATTATTAAAAATTCTCCCTGCCGCCCCGGGCAGGAAAATCAAACAGCCGCGGGACTTAGGCCCGCAAAATTAAGCGCTGATTGTAGCACAAATGCAGGCCCGGCGACTCTGCTATAATCGACTGCAGAGAGGATCGGGACCACTGCTGAATTGAGTTGAAGTTGAGATGAGTGAGCAGACAGCTGAATTTGTGGAATTCACTTTTTCCGTACTGGGAGATCGTTTCACCCTGCGCTGCCGGCCAGATCAGGAGCGGGAGCTGAAAAATGCCGTGCTGAGTGTACAGGAACTGGCCGCTTCCATCCTGCGCAACAGTCCTTCCATCACCCCGCAGCAGGCGGCGGTGCTGACGGCGCTGGAGTGTCAGTCGCGGCTGCAGCACTTCATGAGCGGCTCCACTCCCTTTCAGGATCAGGCCTGGAGGCTGACCCGCGAAATCAGGGAAATTCTGGAATCAGCCCCGGCAGCGCCGGAAAAACAGTAAAGGACAGATAAGCCCATGGATGAATTCAAGGCCAGGCGGGAACTGCTGCGCCGCCGCATGAAGGAAAAACGCGCAGCGCTGAGTTTTGAGGAAATAGAGCTGGCCGGCACCGCCCTGCTGCAGCAGGTGATGCAGCTGTCTGAGCTCTGCGGACAGCGCACTGTGGGCTCCTATGTCAGCTCAGGCAGTGAAATACCCACCATAGCGCTCAATACCGAGCTTAAAAGACGCGGCCACAATGTGGTGCTGCCGGTGTGCTCCATCAGCGAAAAAGGCCGCATGGAATTCTACGGCTTTGCCCCGCGCACCGATTTTGTGGTCAATCACTTCCACATCCTGGAGCCGCCGGCCGATCCCCGCTTTCACACCCCGCCGGAGCGCATTGAAATCCTGCTGATGCCGCTTACGGCCTTTGATGAGCGCGGCAGCCGTTTGGGTATGGGCGGCGGCTACTATGACCGCATGCTCAAGCGCGTCAGCCCCCGCTGCCGCCTGATCGGCCTGGCCTATGATTTTCAGCAGGCAGATGAGATCCCCACCGAAAACTGGGATATGCCCCTGCATGAGGTCATCACCCCCAGCCGGCATCTGTACTTCAAGACTGCCGCGGCCAAATAAAGCGGCAAAATAAAAAATAAAAGGCAGCCCGCCCTCTCCGAACGGACTGCCCGCAGCGCCGGAAACACCCGGCGCTGTCCTGCTTCTAAGCTTAAAAAACCTGTCTTAATTAATCTACCGGAATGACCGGATCATCGCTGCCGCTTACTGCCGGCACGTCTTCTGGCAGAGCTTCAGCCGGGGCAGCAGCCGCTGCCGGAGCTTCAATATTGGTAAAGGAAGTACTCTGCTGAGCTCTGTCCTTCTGCATCCAGCCTATGAACAGGCAGATGGCAAAAAAGATCAGGGCCAGAAACCAGGTGGAGCGGGTCAGAAAGCTGCCTGAACCTGCTGAACCAAATACCGTGTTGGAAGCACCGGCACCAAAGGATGCGCCCATGCCGGCACCCTTGCCGCGCTGTACCAAAATCAGGGCAATCATTGCCACTGCAACCAATAAGAAAATAACAATTACTGCTTCGTACATAGTTGTTTCCACACTCACAACAATGTGCGCTATCTTACATAGTTTGCCGGGGCTTTGCAAGCTGCAGCGCAGCCCGGGACAGCCGGCCGGCCTAGTAAACAATAAAGGTGAAGTATTTGAGGGAGATCAGCTGATATTCATGGGAATTGATTAATTCATCCAGGCAGGCATTGATCTTCTCCAGCGCCCCGGCATCACTGCAGCGCAGAGCCAGCCGGGCAAAATTCTGCTCATTGCTCTGATCCAAATCCTCATCTATTATCAGCTGCAGATCCTGATTATCCTGCTGCTTGATCTGCTCAAAAGCTGACAGTCCGTCCAAATAGGCTGCATCTACCAGGCCCTGATTGAGCGCCTCCAGTATTTCCTGATAGGTATCAAAGGAGACTATATGGGCACCGGTATTGGCAAAGCGGCGTTTGATGGTATCAAGCTGCATGGTGCCGCTCTGTGAAGCCAGCACCAGACCACTGACATTCTGCGGGCTTATTTTCACCAGATCAGGGCGGCGGATGAGGAAAATTGATTTGTCGTGATAGTAGGCGGCAGTAAAGATCACTCCCCGCTCCCGCCGCTCCGGTGTGTCTCCCAGGCTGGCGGTAATGATGTCTATGTCGCCGCGCAGCAGCGCCGGTATCAGCTCATCAAAGGGATAGGTTCTGATCTCACAGGGCACCGCAAGTCGGTGGCAGAGGGCCTGGGAAAAATCATAATCAAAACCGGTTCTGCCGCCGCTGTCGGTCTGATAGGAGAAGGGATAGTAGTTATCCTCCAGACCGATGATCACCGCATCGCGACCGGAGGGAAACAAATCCTGCTGTGCCTGGACCTGGCAGCTTACGGCGGCCAGCAGGAGAGCTGCTCCTGCTGCAGGCTGCTTCAACATGGTAGTTTCTCAGTTTTTGTACGCTTCAACAAACAATCTGTCTGCTGCTATTATAATGCAGCTTACCCGAATGCTGTCAGCAAAGCCCAAAAAGAGCAGCTCTCCCTGAGATTGTACACATCTGCCCGCAGATATGCCATATTTTTGCAGCAGAAAGGGTCAGTTCAGCTCGCCTTCAGCCTGTTTTCTGACCACATCGGCTATATATTGGGCATGCTGATGGACCTGCCGGCGGTTTTCGCCCTCCACCATTACCCTGATTAAAGGCTCGGTACCGGACTTGCGCAGCAGCACGCGGCCGCGGCTGCCCAGCTGCGATTCCACCTCGCGCACGGCATTTTGTACCTTTTGATCGGTGAGGGCATCAAAACCGGCAGCCAGGCGTATATTGATCAGCTCCTGCGGCAGCATCTGCAGACCGGCAGTCAGCTCGCTTAAGCTGCGGTTACTGCGGATGGAGGCCTTAAGGGCCTGCAGGGCCGAGACTATGCCGTCACCGGTGGTGACGTAGTCCAGGCAGATCACATGGCCGGAGTTTTCACCGCCCAGGCGCCAGCCTTTCTCCAGCAGGGTTTCCATGACATAGCGGTCGCCTACCTTGGAGCGCACAAAATTGATGTCCAGCTCCTTTAAGGCCAGCTCCAGACCCAGATTGGACATCAAAGTACCTACCACACCGCCGCCCAATCTGCCGCCGCGGGCCCGATCGGCGGCAATGATGTAGAGTATGGCGTCACCGTCGAGCAGCCGGCCGCTGCCGTCCACCATCATGACGCGGTCGCCGTCACCGTCAAAGGCTATGCCCAGATCGGCCTTTTCCGCCAGCACGCGGGCAGTCAGCGCCTCGGGATGAGTGGAGCCCACTCCGTCATTGATGTTGATGCCGTTGGGGCTGACGCCCATGCATATGACCTCGGCGCCCAGCTCCCTGAAGACCAGGGGAGCCACATGATAGGTGGCACCATTGGCGCAGTCGAGCACTATGCGCATGCCGTCCAGGGACATTTGCGAGGAAAAGGTGGACTTGCAGAACTCTATATAGCGGCCCGGGGCATCATCCTGCCGGAAGGCCCGGCCCAGCGAGGCCGGATCGGAGAAGGAAATTTCGCAGTCCAGGGCCTGCTCTATGGCCAGCTCCACTTCATCAGGCAGTTTGCTGCCTTCAGCAGAGAAGAACTTGATGCCATTGTCATAATAAGGATTGTGGGAGGCGGATATGACCACGCCCAGATCAGCCCTGAAGGCCCGGGTCAAATAGGACACTGCCGGCGTGGGCATGGGGCCGAGCAGCACGGTGGAGACACCGGCGGCACTAAAGCCGGATTCCAAAGCTGCCTCCAGCATATAACCCGACAGGCGGGTATCCTTGCCTATGATCACCCGGCCGCCGGCGCCGCCGGAAAGCACCCGGCCGGCTGCCATGCCCAGCCTGAGCACAAACTCAGGCGTAATAGGATAAGTGCCTACCCGGCCGCGCACTCCGTCCGTGCCAAAATATCTGCGTGTAATTTCGCTCACTTTACCGCACTCCCCTAAATCACTGCTCTTTATTATTTTTTATTTTCCGCCGTTCTGCCGCTGCCTCTTTTCAGGCGCAGGAAACGCCTGGTGATGGCCTTGGTCAGGCGGAAAGGCCGAGCTGATTTGCTGCAGGCCAGCCAGGCATCCAGAGCCATGGTCATATCCTCCACCAGCGGCGTACGTATAATATTGACTCCGGCTTCCACGGCGAAAATACCCACAGCCAGAGCCACGGGCTGACGATCCTGTATGTATTTGTCCTGCAGCGGCAGGAAGCGCGGCACATTCACGGACAGCGGCAGACCAAAGCTCTGGAAGGTATTGAGCCGGCCCACCATCTTCAGGTGCATCTCCAGCGACACATCCTGACCCAGGGAAGGATCGAGGATGATGCGGCTGCGCGGGATGCCGGCATTGAGGCAGGCATCTATGCGCTCATAGAGAAATTCCGAAACCACGCCGGTGGGATCTATGCCCTGCTCCTCGGCAAATCTGGAGTTCATATCAAAGACTATGCAGACCGGAACCTGCAGGCGGGCGGCAGTTTCCACTGCCCCCGGCGAGCGCAGGGCATGAGGATCGACAATCAAATCGGCCCCGGCATCGACAGCCGCTTCCATGACCTGCGGATATACAGTGTTGACGGCTATATATACCGGCAGGCAGGACCGCAGGGCGCCTACAGCCGGCACAATCAAGTCCAGCTCTTCTTCCGCGCTGCCGGGACTGCCTTCCTCAGGAAGGCTGATCCCCAGCTCCACCAGGTCTGCTCCCTGCTCCACCATCTCCTGAGCCGCAATTTTCAGCTCCTCCGGAGAGGCAAAGCTCCTGACATCAAGCTGTCCCATTACAGCAGGGCGGCCCAGATCCAGCACGCCTTCACGCATTCTAAGCTTTATCACAGCTTTCCCCTTTATTTGTCCCAGTCCCACATCTCCCCGGACAGCCGTCAGTGCTGATCGGGATCCTTATTCTGATCCTTATTCTGCTCCCGCCTGGCCTGCTCGACAAAAGGTCCGTAGGGCCGGTGGTCTGCATGCTGTTCGGCAGAAGAGGCAGGCTGATCCCCGGCCTCAGTCTGCGCCCCCTTCTGTTCCTGCTGCGGCTTTGCTGCCTGATCGGCAGGCGGCTGCGCTCCGGCACTGCTGCCGCTGTGCGGCGGCTGCGGGGCAGGACCGGCCTTATTGGCCGGATCGGCAGTATACACAGCCGGAGCCCGGCAGGGCCGACGGGCCATCAAGTCATCTATTTGATCGGCATCGAGGGTCTCATACTTCATCAGGGCATCCTTCATGGCCTCGAGAATATCCCTGTTCTGCTCCAGTACTTCCGTGGCCTTTTGATAGCAGCTGTTGATGATCTCGGAGATTTCCTCATCTATGATCAGCGCGGTCTTGTCCGACACCGGCATGGTCTGTGTGGTGCCGCCGCCTAAGTACAGTGCCCGGTCATTGTCCTGATCGAACTGCATGGGAGGCAGACGCTTGCTCATGCCCCAGCGGGTCACCATCTTGCGGGCTATGTCGGTGGCGCGCTCTATGTCATTGGAGGCACCGGTGGTCACCGCATCCTCACCAAACATCATGCCCTCGGCTATACGGCCGGCAAAGAGAGTGCAGATATTGGACAGCAGATACTGCCTGGACTGGGAGTAGCGATCCTGCTCCGGCAGGTACATGGTCACACCCAGGGCCCGGCCGCGCGGAATGATGGAGACCTTGTACACGGGATCGTGATCAGGCATCAGGCGGCCCACTATGGTATGTCCGGCCTCATGATAGGCTGTATTCATGCGCTCGTGCTCGGTCATCACCATGGAGCGGCGCTCGGCGCCCATCAGCAGCTTGTCCTTGGCCAGCTCAAACTCGTGCATGGTCACGGTACGCAGATTGGCCCGGGCAGCCGCCAGCGCCGCCTCATTGACCAGATTGGCCAGCTCGGCACCGGAGAAACCCGGAGTGCCGCGGGCCAGCACGGCAGCGTCCACATCGGCGCTTACCGGCACCTTGCGCATATGCACCTTCAGGATTTGCTCACGGCCGCGCACATCAGGCAGACCCACCACCACCTGGCGGTCAAAGCGGCCGGGACGCAGCAGGGCCGGATCGAGCACATCCGGACGGTTGGTGGCGGCTATGACTATCACCGCTTCAAAACCGTCGAAACCGTCCATTTCCACCAGCAGCTGATTTAAGGTCTGCTCGCGCTCATCATGGCCGCCGCCCAGACCGGCACCGCGCTTGCGGCCCACGGCATCGATTTCATCTATGAAAATGATGCAGGGCGAATTTTTCTTGGCCGTCTGGAACATGTCGCGCACACGGGAGGCACCCACGCCCACAAACATTTCCACAAAGTCGGAGCCGGAAATGGAGAAGAAAGGCACTTTGGCCTCACCGGCTATGGCGCGGGCCAGCAGGGTTTTACCTGTGCCCGGAGGTCCTACCATCAGCACGCCGCGCGGTATGCGGCCGCCCAGCTTGGAGTACTTGGTGGGATCCTTGAGGAAGTCCACCAGCTCTTCTACATCTTCCTTGGCCTCATCGCAGCCGGCCACGTCGGCAAAGGTGGTCTTGACCTGATTTTCGCTCAAAAGCTTGGCCTTGCTCTTGCCAAAGGAGAGCGGACTGCCCTTGCCCGATCCCTGCATCTGCCGCATGAAGAAGATCCACACGCCTATGAGCAGCAGCATGGGGAACCAGGAGATCAATATGGACATCAGCATGGACGGCTCTTCCGGCTTGGTGCCTGAAGTCCTGACATTGTGTGAAAGCAGGCTGTCCAGTATAGCGCTGTCATGTATAGGCATCACGGTGACAAACTGTTCGCCTGAGCGCTTGATGCCGGAGATCACCTGACCGTCAAACACCACTTCCTGTATGGAGTTCTGCTGTACTTCCTGCACAAAGGTGGTGTAATCCATAGTCCGGCCGGTGTTGTCCCTGGAGTTGAAATGCTCAAACAGGGACATCAGTACTACTGCTATAACCAGCCATAAGATAAGGTTTTTTGCCATTGCCTTTCCTACTTATTGCCTAAATTCCTACTCCTGCTGTGCGTCTGCAGCAGATGCTTCCGCCCAGTCCGCTTCCGTCTGCGGCGGTATACCGTTGAGGGGATGACCGCGGAAACCCTGGGCCACCATGTAAACTTCAGCTGAACGGTCGCGCGAGGCCTCGGGTTTGCGTACCCTGACGGTTTGAAAATCATGCCGGAGATCGGTCAAAAACTCCTGCGACCCCTGTCCGATAAAAACCTTGACCACAAAGGAGCCGCCTGGTTTCAGCACCCGCCTGGCCATGTCCAGCGCCAGCTCGGACAGCAGCATGGCCCGAGGCTGATCTATGGCCTTGGTGCCGGACATATTAGGAGCCATATCCGAGAGCACTACATCAGCGCCGCCGCCTATACGGGCATACAGCTCTGCAAACACACTCTCCTCGCGGAAATCTCCCTGCAGAAAGGAAACGCCCCTGATGGGACGGATGGGGAGGATATCGCAGGCGATTACCACTCCCCTGTCCCCTACGCATTTGACGGCGTATTCGGACCAGCCGCCGGGAGCGGCTCCCAAATCCACCACCTTGAAACCTGGTTTGATTAATTTGTCGCGCTGCTGCAGCTCCTCGAGCTTGAAGGCGGCGCGTGATCTCAGTCCCCGCCGGTGAGCTTCCTTGACGTAAGGGTCAGAGAAGTGCTCCTGCAGCCAGCGGGTCTGACTTGCTGTTCTTTTCTTTGCGGGCATGCCCGTTTATTTCCTAAGCACACAATTTTAAATGTAAAGGCAGTCCGGGCTTAAAATCCCCGGGACTGTGCAGATAGCATTATACCTGAGGGCACTGCTATAATAAGCAATTGCCCGCAGTCATTTTCTATTCTGCAATTTTTTTACATTTTTTGAGGTGAAAAGACATCCTTATGCCGCTTAATTCCCGTCAGCGTCAATTTTTAAAGGCTCAGGCCCACAGTTTAAATCCGGTAGTGCTCTTAGGCAGTGACGGCATCACCGATGGCGTCTTAAAGGAGCTGGACAGCTCCCTGGAGCATCACGAGCTCCTCAAGGTACGCCTCAATGCCGGCGATGAGCGCAAAGAGCAGGCAGCGCAGCTGGCCGCCGCCGTCCACGCCGAGCTGGTGCAGGTCATAGGCCGCGTAGCGGTCCTCTTCAGACAGCGCAGCAAGGAAAGCCGCTTTATCCTGCCCCGCTGATAATCCTTTCTCCCCTCTGGGGGATCCCCCCGGCCAGGCCGCAGCGCGGGCGTCGCCCCGGCCGACCGCGGCGCAGGCTGATGACCGGGGCGGCAGCCTCAGCTGATGTATTCCACCTTCAGAATTTCGTAGGTAACCTGACCTCTGGGAATATTAATGGTGACTTCATCCTCTTCCACCTTGCCCAAAAAGCCGCGGGCTATGGGGGTACGGAAGGAGATCAGGTTGGCATTGATGTCGGCTTCATCCTCACCCACTATCTTGTAGGTGATTTCCTCATCAGTATCTACATTCAGCACGGTGACGGTGCAGCCGAACACCACCTTGTGCGGAGCATTGCCGTGCGGCTTGAGCTTGGTGACATCAATGACATTGGCCGAGGCGAGCTTGGCTTCTATATCCTTGATGCGGGCCTCACACAGGCCCTGCTCTTCCTTGGCGGCATCATATTCTGCATTTTCGCTTAAATCACCGTGGCTTCTGGCCTCAGCTATGGCAGCCACAATGCGGGGACGCTCCACGGTCTTCAAACGCTCAAGCTCCCGGCGCAGCAGCTGTTCGCCGCGCGGAGTCATAGGAGTCTGTTCCATGACAAAACCTTAAAATTTTTCAAACCAAAAAAGAAAAACGCCTAATAGCTTTAGGCGCTCCACTGCCGCATTTTTCCATCAGCAGGCCGGTCTCAGCCGGCAGTGCAGACATTCTAGCACAAAGCACAGCGCCCTGACGCGGGCGGCAGCCCCGCCCTTACAGCAGGTCCTGCCGCAGATGTCTGTAGTGGAAAAGCACCCGCCGGCGGTAAAACAGCGAGGCAAAACTCAGTCCGAGGAATATACCTATCCAAAAGCCCCGCGCCCCGCTGAGTGCGTCGTGTATATAACCGTAGCAGCACAAATATCCCAGCGGCAGCGCTATGCAGTAAAAGGAGATCAACGTAGCCTTGAAAATGGAGGCAGTGTCCCTGAAGCCGCGCAGCATAAAGCCCTGCATGGTCTGCGTGTTTTCCGACAGCTGATTGCACAGGCTGAACAGCAGCAAAAAGGCGGCATAGGCGCAAACTTCGGGGTCGGAGCTGAAAAAAGATGTGATTTTCTCCCGGCCCAGAGCCAGCACGGCCATATTGATCACCGCGCAGACCAAAGCCACTCTGTAGGCCGCCTGCATGCAGGTGCGTAAATTGCCCAGATTGCGCCGGCCTATTTCAAAGCCTACGGCTATGGAGACGGCCACGCCCATGGACAGCGGCAGATTGAAGATAAAGGAGGTTATGGACATGGCTATGGAGTGCCCCGACACCTCCAAAGGTCCCAGCGGGCTGAGCAGCAGCGCGATCATGGTAAAACAGGAAGTCTCCACCGAGGAGGCCAGGGCCAGCGGCAGAGACAGCCGCAGATAAGAGGTCACGTCAGAGCGGGTTAATTTTTCCCTGTTCTGCCACAAACAGCAGGCATTGAGTCCTGGTTTGAACCTGATGAACAGCGCAAAGGTCAGCACCGACAGGCACAGGGATACCAGTGTGGCGGCGGCACAGCCCACCCCGCCCAGGGCCGGCAGACCAAAACGGCCGAAAATCAGCACATAATTGAGCGGAATATTGTAGAGCAGAGCCAGCAGCCCGAAATACAAAGTAGCCCGGGTAAAGCCCATGGCCTCGGCATAGGCGCGGCAGGCAAAAAACAATGCCGCCACCGGCAGGGACAGCCCCACCAGGATGATGTAGTGCCTGGCCACATAATTCATGCGGGCATCAGCCTGCAGATCCACCACAAACAAGGCCAGCGAGACCAGCAGCGCGCACAGCAGCAGCGATACGCACAATACGGTAAGCATGGCCGTCAGATGCACATGCGGGATCTGCTCTGGTCGGTTTTCACCGCGCAACCTGGCTATGACCGGCTGCATGGCCGACATCATGCCGATTAAAAACATATTGGCCGGGAAAAAGAAGGAGCCGCCCACAGCCACTCCGGCCAGATCCGCGGTACCGGCCAGTCCGGACATCAGCAGATCACATATACCCAGCAGAGCGTAGGAGAGATTGCCCAGCAGTATGGGCAGAGCCAGCCGCACCAGTGAGCGTGCAGCCTGAAAAACGGTCATCGTCAGTATCCGGGGCGCACACTGCAGTCAGCTCTCGCAGGCGGGAGCTGAAAGTGAGGCGCGGCAACAAGATATAGGGTTTCAGGAAAACAGCAGATCTGCGCATGGGGGTTGAGGATAGAAATATGCGTCATCTCTGCTGCGTGGTTCATTGTAAGAAATGAATTTATTATGTCAAGATAAATTATCTACCGCGGCTGTTTTTCGGGCCGCAAACACAATTAAGCCGTCAGCAAAGACGGCTCAACGGCTGGCAGCCCCTGCCCTGCCGGGGCCGCAGTTTGTTTTGGGGCCTTACTTGAAGAAGCGTTTGAACAGGCTTTCCTTTTTCGGCTGATGCGTGCCGCGCAGCTTGGCCTGTCTTTCCGGGCTCTCGTTTTTGCCGTTTAGGGAATCCTCAAACTCCCGCAGCAGCTCCTTCTGGCGCTCGGTCAGTCTGACCGGGGTTTCCACCAGCAGGCGGCAGAAGAGATCACCGGCACTGGAGGTACCGTAGGACTTCACCCCCTTGCCCTTGATGCGCATGGTGGTGCCGGTCTGAGTTTCCGGTTTGACGGTAATATTGATGCGGCCGCTTAAGGTGGGCACCTCTACCTGACCGCCCAGGGCGGCAGTGGTAAAGCTGATCGGCACCTCGCAGTACAGGTTGTTGCCGTCACGCTCAAAGAGCTCATGCGGCATCACGCTGACATCCACAAAGAGATCACCGGCCGGTGCACCGTTGATACCGGCTTCACCCTGGCCATGCAGGCGGATGCGGCTGCCATCGTCCACCCCGGGCGGAATGGTGATATTCAATGTCCGGTTGGCAGACACCCTGCCGCTGCCGTGGCAGTGCGGGCAGATCTCCTCCGGCACCGAGCCTGTACCCTGACAATGAGGGCAGGTCTGACTCATGCGGAAGAAGCCCTGCTGCATCACCACCTGGCCGGTACCGTGACACTGCGGGCAGGTTTTGCGTCTGCCGTTCTTGCTGCCTGAACCGTGGCAGGAAGGACAGCTGTCCTGAGCCTTGATGTTGACTTTCTTCTGCACACCATTGACCGCTTCCTCCAGGGTAAGCTTGACCATGATGCGCATATCGCGGCCCTGATTCATCTGCTCGCTGCGTCTGGCACCAGAGCTGCGGCCGCCGCCGAAGATATCGCCGAACACATCGGCAAAACCATCTCCGAACAGATCGGAGAAATCAAAACCGCCGGCGCCGCCGCCAGGACCGCCCTGGGCTCCGTTTACGCCATCAAAGCCGAACTGATCGTAGGCCTGACGCTTCTGCGGATCAGACAGCACCTGATAAGCTTCATTGATCTCGCGGAACTTATCGCCGGCATCCGGATCTTTATTGTGATCGGGGTGGTATTTAATGGCAAGGCGCTTAAAGGCGCGCTTGATAGTCGCGTCATCTGCATCCCTGGCTACCCCCAGCACTTCATAGTAATCACGTTTTGCGTCAGCCATTTGTTCCCTCTTTTACATCATTGAGCCGTATCTTAAGCAGCCCTGATCAAAACAAACAAAAATTAAGGCGGACCCGGCCGCCTTAACCGCCCTACCTGCCGGCAGGGCTTTACTCATGCCTGATTATTTCTTGTCGTCCTTGACTTCTTCAAACTCAGCGTCGACTACATTGTCATCGGCCTTGCCTGAAGATTTGCCGGCAGAGCTGCCGCCCTGCTGAGAGGAAGCCTGCTGCTGGGCAGCCTGGGCCTTGGCCTGGGAGGCCTGCATGACGGCCTGGGCAGCCTCGAGCACCTTCTTCTCGCACTGCTCGATCTTATCCTTGTCATCGCCGCGCACAGCCAGCTCCAGCTCGGATATAGCCTTCTCCACCTCAGCCTTGGCGGAAGCAGGCACAGCATCACCGGCGTCGGCAATCTGCTTTCTCATGGCGTGGATGGTGGCATCAGCTCTGTTGCGGGCATTGGCCAGCTCCTCGAACTTCTTGTCTTCGGCTGAGTGCTCCTGAGCCTCACGCACCATGCGCTCAATATCATCCTTGGACAGACCGGAGGAAGACTGAATGGTGATCTTCTGCTCGCGGCCGGTCTTCTTGTCCTTGGCGGACACGTGGATCAGGCCGTCGGCATCTATATCAAAAGTCACCTCAATCTGCGGTACGCCGCGCGGAGCGGGAGCTATACCCTCCAGGTTGAACTGGCCCAGGGACTTGTTGTCGGAGGCGCGTCTGCGCTCACCCTGCAGCACGTGAATGGTCACGGCCGGCTGATTGTCCTCGGCAGTGGAGAACACCTGGGACTTCTTGGTCGGGATGGTGGTGTTCTTCTCAATCAGGGTGGTCATCACGCCGCCTAAGGTCTCAATGCCCAGGGACAGCGGGGTCACGTCGAGCAGCAGCACGTCCTTCTTGGCGCCGGAGAGCACGCCGCCCTGAATGGCAGCACCAATGGCCACAGCCTCGTCCGGGTTGACGTCCTTGCGCGGATCCTTGCCGAAATAATCAGCCACTACCTTCTGCACCATGGGCATACGGGTCTGGCCGCCGACGAGCAGCACATCATCAATCTCATTGACTGACAGACCGGCATCGGCCAGGGCAGTGCGCACAGGCTCGAGGGTCTTCTGCACCAGATCTTCCACCAGGGACTCCAGCTTGGCGCGGGTGATCTTGATGTTCAGGTGCTTGGGACCGGTGGCATCGGCAGTGATGTACGGCAGATTGACATCGGTCTGCTGAGAGGAGGACAGCTCGATCTTGGCCTTCTCAGCAGCTTCCTTGAGGCGCTGCAGAGCCAGCTGATCCTGACGCAGATCCACACCCTGCTGGCTTCTGAACTCGTCAACCAGGAAGTTGATCACGCGATTGTCAAAGTCCTCACCGCCCAGGTGGGTGTCACCATTGGTGGCCAGCACTTCAAAGGTCTTCTCACCGTCCACTTCATCTATGTCGATGATGGAAATATCAAAAGTACCGCCGCCCAGGTCGTATACGGCAATCTTCTGCTCGCCCTTGCCCTTGTCCTCGCCGTAGGCTATGGAAGCGGCAGTAGGCTCGTTGATGATGCGCTTGACATCCAGACCGGCAATGCGGCCGGCATCCTTGGTGGCCTGACGCTGGCTGTCATTGAAGTAGGCCGGGCAGGTGATCACGGCTTCGGTCACTTCCTCGCCCAGGATATCCTCGGCGGTCTTCTTCATCTTCTTGAGCACTTCAGCGGAAATCTGCGGCGGAGCCAGTCTCTTGTCCTTGGCCTCAACCCAGGCATCGCCGTTGTCGGCCTTGACTATACGGTAAGGCATGATGGAGATGTCACGCTGCACCTCGGCGTCATCATAGCGGCGGCCGATCAGGCGCTTGATGGCAAATAAAGTATTCTTGGGATTGGTCACTGCCTGACGCTTGGCAGCCTCGCCCACCAGGATCTCACCGTCTTCTGCATAGGCCACGATGGAAGGAGTGGTACGGCGGCCTTCGGAATTTTCCAGCACGCGTACCTTGTCGCCGTCCAGGACGGCAACGCATGAATTGGTAGTACCTAAGTCAATACCGATGATCTTACCCATTTGTAATTAATTCTCCAAAAATGCTTGGCTGTAATTCCTTCTGTGACAGCCATCAAATTCTTTGTTCTGATCCAAACATGGAGGTACCGGATTCGTTTTTCAAGGCTGTGCCTTAATATTTATCCATCCCGGAACCTGCAGCCCTGTTTTAATCTGCGGCCTTGGCCACCATAACCATGGCCGGACGAACCACTCTGCCGTTTAAAATAAAGCCTTTCTGCATGACGGCCAGGATGTGGTTGGGTGCTATATCCTTGCTCGGTACTGCCGAGAGGGCCTGATGCAGGTTGGGATCGAATTTCTCTCCCTGCGGATTGATGCATTCCACTCCGAAAGCGGATAATTCCTTGAGCATGAGGTTTACGGTGCTCTCCACCCCGTCGAGGGTGGCCCGGGTGGCCGGATCATTGCGATCAGAGAGGGTCAGGGCCTGATCCAGGGAATCAAACACCGGAATGATGCCTTTGACAAAGCGCTCCATGGCATACTTGCGCTCCCGCTCTATATCGGCCTCGGCACGGCGGCGGACATTTTCAGCTTCAGCCACGGCACGCAGCATACGCTCATGCTCTTCCAGAGCCTTTTTGCCCAGCTGCTCGAGCTGTCCGCGCAGTATGGCAATTTCCGTCTGCGGATCGCGTTCGGCTGCGGCCTTGCTGTCTTCTCCAGTCTGCTCGGACTGTGCTGCCTTTTCTTCTGCGGCGGTGGCCTCAGTCTTTGCGGCCTCATCAGCCTGATTTTCCCCACCGGCAGCAGCTGCGGCGGCTTCATTTAACTTCTGATCTTCAGTCTGCATGTTAAAAATATCCTGATGCATTATCCAACTGCCCCTTACATGGGGACAGGCCTGATGCGTTTCAAGATCTTTTTCGCTCTTTTTCTGAGCTGGGGCTGACAAAGGGGCTGCAGCTGTGAGGTATGGTGGGCATCAGGCACCGCCTGCAGCTAATCTGAGATCAAAGTCTGAATTTGCGCCGGCACAGATTGGGCTGCGGCATAAAGAGGGGACAGCCGCCCCTGGTCATTGGTCTGCCCTGCCGCCTGTGGTTCAATCGATTAGGATTTAATCAAGAAACTCGCCTCTTTTATTCCACGCTTCAACCCTGCGCCATGCGTAAGCGGCAAATTCTTTCTTTAAATCTTCCGGAGCGTCAGAACGTAGAGAATGCAGGATAATTTCTCCGTCTTCTGAGGTCTCACAAGAGATGATGTGATACTCTGAGCCGTAAAAGCGTGGATGGCGTTCATACGCAACACCCTTAATTTGTTCTAAAGTATATTCCACTTCAAATTCAGAACTTAAATAACCGATCCTCATTCAGCCCCCCTGTTATGCAGCATAATTGATTCTAAACAGGCTCCCAGCTCTTTTTGTCAGAGCTCATGGTCTGAATTTGCGCCTGTACCGCCTCGGCGGCCGCATAAAGCGGGAGCAGCCTCCCTTGGTCATTGGTCTGTCCTGCCGCCTGTATCAAACAGACATCTTCTTCTGCATTTACAGAGCTCAGCTGGCCGCGGGCTATGGAATGAAGGTTCATGGCTTTGCCCATAAAAAAGGCAGCTTTTCTGCCGCCTGTGGTTCAATCAAGAATTATGCCCATGCTTGCAGCCCAGACGTCCCTCCATGCATAGGCCGCAAATTCTTTTTTCAGGTCTTCCGGCGCGTCCGACGGCATGTGCCATACTTCCTGGTCGTCCATATACCAGAGGTCTCTAAAACGTGGAGGGTGGTGTATATCTACATCCTCAACCTCTTCTGCCGTATATTCGACCTCATATTGTGTATCTTCTTTATCGCCAATCTTCATTTAATTTCAATTTCTCCCTTGCCTGTTGTGTCAGTTCTGCCAAATATTTGCCAAAAAGCCTGGCCAGTGGTCTGGGATTGGGGCTGCAGCGCCATTCGCAATAAGCCTCTGCAAAAAATTCCTTTGGGTTTTTCCCTGCATACTCTGACAATGCTTCTGTAATTGCAGCCTTATCCTTACTTTTTATTTTCAGCTCTTTCAATACCTTATTTCTTAACACAGTTGAGACGCGTTTATTGCTGTCTGTACCGTAAAGAGTTGCAGACAACTGATAGTCCAATGCATGTCCTATCTCGTGTGTGGCAAGCGATTCGTGGGTTGTGCCGGCAGGATGCCATTTTGAGGCAACGTCTCCAGAATATGACTGCTTAAATTGCTCATATGTCTCTGGTGAATAATACCGTTGATTGAATTCAATCTTCCCCGAATCCATGAAAGTCCAGGCATAAGTATCCTTTTCCCCTTTTCCAAAATCTTTAAAGCCCGGGGCCGGCGTCTGCCCGGCGAGAATAGGGCCTGTTTTGCAGGCATCGCAGAAGGCCAGGGCAATTGACCGCGCCGCCTCAGGGTGCATCCCGGCAAAATGGGTGGTGCCACCGCTGAATATCCCGCCTTCATCCAAAATTCTGGCGTATTCGGTTGCATCATTTCCTGATGCCTGTTCTATTTTGGCGCGGGTGCTGTCCAGCGCCTTTAATGCTGTCCGCCTTTTTTCAAGCTGTTTGAGGTGTCCAGGGCTCTGTTTTTCCAGCTGTTCTCTTTGCTTCTGCTCTTCTTCTCTTTCTATCTTGTCTATGGCCTGGCTTACTTTATAGTCTTTACGGCCCAGCTGAAAGTACGTTTCACGCAGGCTGAGCAGAGACTTGTAAATAGCAGCTGCTTTGGGATTATTATCGGGGTCTGCGGGCTGAAGGCCTTTCCCCACTCCGGGACGGTACAGCAGCCCGTTTTCTATGCCATAGTCGATTAACCTGCTGTTAATCTCCTCAAGATTTTTCTTTGCATGTTCGCATTCATCAGCAAGCTTCTTACAGGCCTCGCGCATTTTGCCTACATCGCCCAGCTTCTTTAAATCTGCCGGCTTAAGCTGGTCCAGCAGTTGCTGTCCCTGATACAGAGCCTCCACCTGCCCCAGAGACAAGGCGGGGTCGCCTGCAGTAAGTTCCTGCTCATTTTTGGCTTTGAATGCTTCAAATGACTTGGGGTCCGGCTTGTGCTTTTTCTTCTCCTGCTGCTTTCTTTTCCGCTCTTCCTGTTTTCTCTGTTTTTCTGCCTCCTGCTGCTGTTTGGCGGGGTCAAGCTGGCCTCCCTGAATCAGATCTGACATTGGGCAGCAGATTTTAAGAATTTTCAGCTGCCATTTTTTGTATCA
>CAYRIZ010000035.1:0-21239 GCA_964424565.1 uncultured Enterobacterales bacterium | reverse complement strand
TGACACTTTATCACGACAGAATATTGGATCGGGTAACTATTTCCCTGCTTTTAGGACATATACCTTAGTTCCCTCAAAGGTCAATCCTAAGCTTTTGACGAGTTCAGATCTTTCCAATATGCCTTTTTTGCCTAGGATATGGTTGGTATTGCATTCCTCTCCTTCACCACAAAGGAAATTAAGTTTGTCCTTAATCTTTTCATAATCGTTTTCATATCCAGGCCAATGAAATGTGTCGTAAAAATGCCAGTCACCCCCGAATCTGTTAGTGTGAATATTTAATGCAGCTATACGGCTTATGTAATGCTTAACCGAAGTTTTTGGAAGCTTAATGTAATGAGGCTTTTCAGTAAAATCAACACTGGAAATCCAATCATCATTAATAACTTCACAAAGAAATTTAAGGTCAGGTTTAGTGTTTTCAAAATAACTAGACATTTTTGACTATTATATTTCCTTATAACAGCAGTAAGGTTAGGTTAGTTTACTTGTCTTTCACGTCCTTGAAACTTTCAGCGATTCTAAAATACTCTTCCTTGGATATTTTACCCTCGCGATATAAACCTGAATTTTCAGAGATTTTGTACTCTTCTCCCCAAACCTCATAATATTGTTTGCTGAAAGCTTGATTTTTGTGCCGAATGGGTTGAAATGCCTGCAGCATGTGATTCTGATTAGATAGTAATTTATTACTCGACATGAGCGCCTGCTTTGTTCTTCAATATCCCTGACGATGAGGGGAAAATCTGCAAACAGACCTCCAAATCTGGCTGGAGAGTAAAATTTACTGGAAATTCAGGAATAACCCACTAAACAATAATTGCAGATTACCATAAATACGACCTTTTTTCCTGTCTGCTGCCAGTAATCAAAAATATTCTTGATTTATAACCTGAAAGTTGGATTATAGTCACTCAGTGTTGTTCACTCAAGAAGACTGGGAGGGCAAAATGGCGGATGACAGCTTAGGCGATATTAAGATCTCTACCTACAGAAGGAAAAGAGCCAACGGGGATGTGTACGTCTATCAGAAGCAGACCAGGTATGATCCCCAAAAACAGTGGAACGTAACCATCAAAACCAGGCTGATAGGCAAAATCCCCCAAGGTGAAGAAAAGATGGTTAAGACCAGGCCCAAGAGGAAAGCTCACAGCGATGGACAGAATCAAAGCAGGGCAGTTCATGAGCAGGCTTCCGGCAGACGGGTGGGCATGACTGATTTGATTGAGTATGTGGGCAGCAGATTTAGGATAGCCGAGGACGTCATTGCAGCCTATGGCGAAGCTGACGGCAGCAAGCTGTTGTCAATTGCCTGGTACCTTCTCGCTTCCGACGGCGGGGCTCTGCCCAAAATTGAAACCTGGTGCATAAACCATCCCACACCTTATCGGGATGGCATCACCGCAGACATTTACTGCCGTCTGTTCCATGATATAGGGACTGATGAGGATGCCCTGCAGCGTCTGTTTATGGCACGGGCGTCCCTGATTGACACCGGAGGCACAATAGCATTTGATTCCTCCACCTGCTCTTACTGCGGCAAAGACATCATTGATGCCCGCTGTGGTTATAACCGGCATGGTGACGGCCTGCCTGCAGGCAAACTCCTGGTGCTGTACAGTGTCAATGGCAGACAGCCTGTGGCCTTTGCCGAACAGCCGGGCAACATTCCTGATGTCATGTCATTGTCTAATGCCCTCAGTCAATTCAAGGCGCTGAATCTAAGCAGGTGCACCATCTGCATGGATGAGGGCTTCTACTCGCATCAAAACATTGCACAGCTTTTTGAGCAGCATGTGCGCTTTCTGGTCAGAGCCAACATCAATAGTGCCATGATTAAAGATATCCTCAACCAGCATCAGGAGCAGCTGCACCGAGCCGAAAATGTCTGCCGCTCGGATGCAGATATCATGTGCTGCAAAGTGAAGAGCACTTTTGAGTACGAAACAGTGCTCAGACGCTCAGACAAACGCACCGGAGCCAATAAGGGCGATGTCAGAAAACATGAGCGTACAGTGTGGCTGGGGATTTTCCGCTCCAAGCTCAGAGCAGCCAACCGCGATGCCATGCTTCACGCCAATCTTGAAGATTTGCGCTGCAGAATAGAGCGCAAAGAGCAGTTAAGCCCTCAGGGAGAGCAAGATCGCGACCGCTTCCTCATCGTCACTAAGGGACACGGCAGTGTCAAAACCAGGATTAACAGTCAGGCTTTTGAAGAGTCGGTCAACCGCGCCGGTGTCTTTGCCGTTATGAGCAATACCGATGGTGATCCTGAGGACTGGCTGAGCATCTGCCGGCTGAGGGAAAATATCGAAGATGTCTTCTCAGATCTACGCAGCCCCGTCTCTCTGACCTCGCCCGAACAATGGACCCCCGAAAGCTTCAAGGGCAGGATTATCGCAGCCTTTATTACCCTGTGCTACCGGCTGGGCTTCCTGGCAATTCTTAAGGAGGCGCGGGACAAATTAACCCGGGATATTGATGAACTTGCGTTGAAGAAGCAGAGCTGCAAAAACGAGACCGCCCTCAGATCATGGATAACCAATCAAAGTCTCAGTCAGATCCTGATGTGGTTTGACTGTGAAGAGACAGCGGTCAAAACTCCTGCCGGGATCAGAAGATGGGAGACTGAAAAGACTAAGCGGGATCAGCTGTTTTTAGACTACACCGGGTACACGGACTGGGCCGCCAGCCGGCAGCAGGGATCATCTACTCCATAAACCCGAGCCAGGCAGGAGTGAATTATTGAGTGACCTTAATCCAACTTTCAGGGGGGGGAGGAACAGGGCCGGGAAAATACCCGGGGGATCGCCCCGGGTTAAGCAGGGTTTTGGTGTTGGTTCAGATGCCGTAGGCCAGCGCCGCCTCCACGGCATGGTGCCAGGCCTGCAGCTGCTGCCGCCGCCAGGCCTCATCATGCTGCGGCTCAAAGCAGGAGAGGGTGCGATCTGCCTGCAGAATGTCCTCGGGATACACTCCGGCGGCAATGCCGGCCATAAAGGCCGCTCCCATGCCGGAGAGCTCGGCATCGCGCGGCACCCGGATGGCCACTCCGGACAGATCGGACTGCAGCTGCATCAAAAAGCCATTGCGGGTGGGGCCGCCGTCCACTGCCAGTTTACGCACCGGACTGCCGGCAGATTTGCCTATCAGCTCCAGCACATCGCTTACCTGATAGGCTATGGAGGACAGGGCGGCCCGGACCAGCTCGGCCCGCCCGGTGACCCGGCTCATGCCTACAATGGTGCCGCGCACCCGGCTGGTAAAGTAGGGCGCCCCCAGTCCGGAAAAGGCCGGTACGAAAAAGGTACGATCCTCGGGCGAGGCGGCCCGGGCCAAGCCTTCGGTTTCATTGGGATCGGAGATGAGTTTGAGATCATCCTTGAGGTAGGAGATCACTCCGGCGGAGTAATTGATATTGCCTTCCAGCACATAGGTGATCTCGCCGCGGCGCCGCCAGCCGGCTGAGATCACCACGCCAGCCAGGGGATTGGGGACGGTGGGGCCGGCATTCATCATGATGGAGGAGCCGGTGCCATAGGTGGTCTTGGTCTGTCCCGGCTGCAGGCAGCCCTGACCGAACAGCGCGCCCTGTGAATCCCCTATGGCGGCGTGTATGGGCACGGGGTGCGGCAGCGCCCCCGCAAAGTCCGTACTGCCAAAACAGGAATCGCTGTCCCAAATCTCCGGCAGGGCCTGCTGCGGTACCTGAAACAGCGCACACAATTCAGGCGACCAGGCGATCTTGCGTATATTCAGCAGCTGCGTGCGCGAGGCATTGGAAGGCTCGGTGGCAAAGACGGCGCCGCCGGTCAGGCGGTGAATCAAAAAGGCATCCATATTGCCCAGGCAGAGATCGCCTGCAGCAGCCAGTTTCCCAAATTCCGGCACATGTTCCGCAAGCCAGCTGATTTTGGCGGCAGAAAAGAACTCCGAGAGCTCCAGCCCGCTGATGCGGCGGATGTCGTCGCGCCTGTCCTGCACCTCCGGCCGGGAGACGAATTCAGCCCCGCGCCCGCACTGCCACACTATGGCATGGTAAAGAGGCCGGCCGGTGGATCTCTGCCAGGCGCTGACCGTCTCGCGCTGTACGGACAAGCCAACGCAGGCCAATCTGTCTGCAGCTTCCGGATGGCGCTCGCTCAACAGCTGCACGGCCCGGCAGGTGTTGTGGTAGATCTCCTCGAGATCATGCTCCACATGGCCTGCTGCATCTATGATCTGCCGGTGGGGCAGGATCTGCTTGTCAATGAGCCGGCCGGAGCGGTCCAAAAGCAGGGCTTTGGTGCCCTGCGTGCTTTGATCTATGCCCAGTACATATACATCACTCATAAGGCTTCCTTAATGCTGCGGGCAATGCCGGCGGCGGTCAGGCCGTAGTGGGCAAAAACTTCCCTGGAGGTGCCGGTGATGACCGGCGCGTCGGGCAGGGCCAGATTCAGGCAGCGGCACGGGCAGTGCTGAGCCAGTACCTGAGCGGTCATGGCCCCCAGACCGCCGAAAGGAGAATGCTCCTCCACCGTCACCACCAGCCTGGCCCGGGAGGCCGCGCGGATAATGGAGGCGGTGTCCAGCGGCTTGAGGCAGTACATATCCAGCACGCAGACTGATATGCCCTCGGCCTGGAGCAGATCTGCCGCCTGCACGGCCGGCAGTACCATTTCACCGCAGGCCACCACGGCCACATCCGTGCCTTCCCGCACCTGCACGGCCCGATCCATGACAAAGGGGCAGTGATCTGCTGTATAGATCTCATCTACGGCATTGCGGCCCACCCGGATATAGGCCGGCTCATCGTCCTGCACCAGTACTTCCATCAGAGCTCTGGTCTGATGGCAGTCTGAGGGCAGATACACCCTCATGCCGGGAATGGCGCACATGCAGGCTATGTCCTGGGCGCTGTGATGGCTCATGCCCAGCGCGCCGTAGCTGATGCCGCCGGAAATGCCTATGAGTTTGACATTGGTGTGGGAGTAGGCCACGTCCACTTTGCACTGCTCATAGGAGCGGGTGGTCAGAAAGCAGGCCGGCGACATGGGAAAGGGGCGCTTGCCGCAGCGGGCCAGACCGGCGGCAATGCCCACCAGATCCTGCTCGGCTATGCCCACTTCCACGAACCGCTCCGGAAAGGCCCGGGCAAAAGGGGCGGCTGAAGCGCTGCCGCGGCTGTCCGAGCACAGCACCACTATATTGCGATCCCGCTCTGCCGCTTCCTGCAGTACCTGGCAGATCATCTGCTTGTTGGCTGTATTGCTCATGTTATGCCTCCTTCAGTTTGGCCTTAAAATCAGCCATGATCTGTGCATATTCCTCAGCATTGGGCACATGATGATGCCATGAGGCCTTGTTTTCCATCACCGCCGAGCCGCAGCCCTTGAGGGTGTGGGCCAGCAGCAGTGAGGGCTTGCCCTGGGTTTCCCGGGCACGGGCAAAGGCCACTGTCAGTTCGGGCACGCTGTTGCCGTCGTCCACGCTGATCACTTCCCAGCCAAAAGAGCTCCACTTGTCGCGCAGGCTCTCCAGAGCCATTACCTCCTCGGTGGTGCCTGAGATCTGCAGGCGGTTGCGATCTACTATGGCGCAGAGATTGTCCAGGCCGTAGTGGGCGGCGGCCATGGCCCCCTCCCACACTGAGCCTTCCGCCTGCTCGCCGTCGCCCATCACCACATAAACGCGGTGCGGGGTATGATCCATCTTCTGCGCCAGGGCCATGCCCACGGCCACCGGCAGGCCGTGGCCCAAAGCCCCGGAGTTCATCTCTATGCCCGGCAGTTTGTTGTTGGGGTGACCGATAAAAGGCGAGCCGAAGCGGGAAAACTCAGCCAGCACCTGCTCCCGCGGGAAAAAGCCCTTCTCGGCCAGCACGGCATACAGCGCTTCCACGCAGTGGCCCTTGGACATCACCAAGTGATCGTGCCTGCCGGAGGCAAAATTCTCCGGCGTGACGTCCATTTCCTGAAAGTACAGCGTCACCAGTATTTCCATGACCGACATGTCGCCGCCTATATGGCCGCCTTTGCCCTGTACTATCATGTCCACCACATCGCAGCGCAGTTTATAGGCCAGTCTGCTCAAATCCATGATTACCTCCTTATCCACAGTCTGCGGTGATGGTTATTCGCCCCGCAGATAGGCCCGGACATCTTCTTCAATGGGATCGTAAAGATCGGCTTTGATGCCTATGTATTTGCAGGCTTCATACAAAATGGGCACCACGTCGCGGTAGACGCCCACGCAGTGATGAATGTAGGGACCGGATACAATCTTTTCTTCCAGGCGCTTGATATTGGCCACTTCCACCCAGAGGTAGGTGCCCAGGATCTTGGGACCGGGTACTGATTTGGCATGGCCCAGCAGCAGGGAATACTCGCCATTGTCGCCGTCAAAGCGCAGCAGGGTAAGGCGGTCGCCCTCTTTGGCTTCAGCCGACAGCGTACCGTCGTCATCAAAGGCTATGGGAGAGGTCAGCTGCGGCTTTTCGCGGGCCAGCGACACCGGCCAGGGGCCGCAGTGCTGCAGCAGCTCGCCATTGGGATTGTCCGGATGGCGCACGGTCCAGTCGGCAAAGAAGCTGCGCTCCTCATTCATGACGGCGGCTTCAGCCAGCAGGGCGGTAATGGCACCGTGAATGTCTGTTTCACAGACTACGGGAATGTCCAGATCATTTAAGATGGCATTGGCCGCGCAGGGCATGATGCCCAGCTCGCCCTGCAGGGCGGTCCAGCACTGAATGGCGCCGGCCTGGCAGCCGTATTTGGCAATCAAGTTCTGCATGGCCCGGGCCAGGGCGGCTACGGTTTCCACCTTGGGCTCGGGGATTTTGATCACGGTTTTTTCATGCAGAAAGGCCAGCTCCTCACCTGCTTCCCCGGCGGCCTGCACGCGTCTGACCTCGCGCACCAGCTCTGGCAGCGGGATTGGGGCGAGCTGAATGTTGAATTTCTCCAGCAGCTCGCCTTCATTGCACATGGTGGTCCAGAAGTCAAAGGGACGCGGTCCCATCTGCAGGATGCGTATATGCCTGAAGGTGCGCACTACATTGCACACGGCCATGAAGTCGCGCAGACCGCGGGCAAACACCGGATCGGACAGGCGGCAGTTGGTCAAATAGGTAAAGGGCATCTGAAAGCGGCGCAATACCTTGCCGGTGGCAAACAGGCCGCACTGCGTATCGCGCAGGCGCCGGCCGTCGGGCAGCGGGGCTTCATCCAGCGGTCCCCACAGCAGCACCGGCAGTCCCAGCTCTTTGGCTACCCTGGCGCAGAGGTACTCCGTGCCGAAATTGCAGTGGGCCAGGATGATGCCGTCCACCTTTGCGCGGCGGAACTTGTCCACTATGGGCTGTACATGGGCATCGTCAAACAGCAGCCCCTCGGCATTGATATCGGTGATATCCACAAAATCCACACCCAGCGCTCTGAGGCGATCTGAGGTCAGATTACGGTATTTAATGGCATCCGGAGCGCTGAACACGCTGCGGCGGGTGGGCACGAAACCTAATTTGATTTTAGCGGCCATAAATGTACTTCCTTGTTCCTTGTTGATTTTCCCAGCATGTGCTTGTTGATCTGCGATCTGCGCGCGGGCAGATCGCCTGAAATATGTGATTTGCCTGCTATGGCTGTCCGATCAGGGTGTAGCGCATCACCACCGTCTCTCCGGCCGCCGCCGGCCCGGTACGCAGGGTCAGGCGTCTGACGCGGTCTATGGAGCCTGAGGTGATGAGCAGAGGCGAGGTGGTATCAAAGCCGCGCTCCCGCAGCAGCTTGAGATCCACCCTGGCGATGAGCTCGCCTGCCTGCACTTTGTTACCCACGGCAGTCAGGCACTCAAATCCATCGCCCTGCAGCCTGACGGTGTCTATGCCTATGTGCAGCAGCACTTCCACGCCGTCAAAGCCGGTGATGCCGTAGCTGTGCTTCTGAGCGCCAATCAGCGAGATCACCCCGGATATGGGAGCCACTACCTCACCTGAGGCCGGAATAATGGCCACGCCGTCGCCTGCCACCCGGCCGGCAAAGATGGGCTCATCCACCTCGCCCAAAGCCACCACCTGGCCTTCCATGGCCGCCAGCACGGCACTGCCTTTGTCACGAAACAGCATGATTGTTTCCTCCTTTTGCCCGCCCCGGGGTTACTTGCTTTCATTGCGGGCCTGCAGTGCCATTTTGGCCTGCAGATCGCGCTGATACTGATCGACTATGACGGCCAGCACTATTACCAGACCCTTGATGATCATCTGCCAGAACTCGGAGACGCCGCACATCACCATGCCGTCGGAGATCACGCCTATGATGAAGGCACCGATCACCGTGCCCACTATGGTGCCCACACCGCCCATCAGGCTGGTGCCGCCGAGCACGGCTGCGGCTATGGCATTCATTTCCCAGGTGTTGCCGGTCATGGGGTGGGAGGCCACCAGCTGCGAGGTGGAGATGATGCCTACCACGGCCGAGCAGCCGCCGGAGAACATGTAAACCAGCAGCTTGTCCCGGTCTACCTGCACGCCGGAGAGCAGGGCGGCGCGGGCATTGCCGCCTATGGCCAGGATGTGCCAGCCAAAGGGGGTGCGGCGCAGGATGATCGAGGCGATCACGGCAATCAGGATGAGGATGATCACCGCCACCGGAAAGCCTCCTATGTCGCGGCCGAAGATCTCAAAGCCTGTATTGCCCAGCGCTTCCTTGCCCGACAGATTGGGAAAGGTGGCGCCGTTGGAGATCAGGTTGGCCAGGCCGCGGGCCATGTACATCATGCCCAGGGTGGCTATGAAGGGCGCCACGGCAAAGCGGGTGATGATGAAGCCGTTGATGGCTCCGATGATGACGCCGATCACCACGGCTATGAGCACTATGGTGGGCACGGAGAAGTAAATGGTATAGCCGAACAAAGTGAGGCCTTTGTTGATGAGCAGGCCGCAGATCATGCCGGCCACACCCACCACGGCGCCCACAGACAAATCTATGCCGCCGGTGACCAGCACATAGGTCATGCCTATGCCCAGAATGCCGTAGAGGGCCACATGCTTGGCCACCAGCAGCAGGGACTGGGCGGTAAAGAAGGCGTCAGCGGCAAAGGAGAAGAAAATGACCAGCAGGGTTAGTACGATCAGGGTACGGCCCTTGAGTAAAGTCATGATGAGATCGTTCTTGTTCATATGGCAGCTCCGTCAGTGTGCATTTTCTTGATCTGCAGCCTGCTGATGACCTATGTAGGAGGCTTTGACCAAATTGTTCTGGGTGATGTCAGATCCACTGAATTCCGCGGTCTTGACCCCGTTGGACAGTACGATGATGCGGTCGGCTATGGCTATGATCTCCTCCAGCTCCGAGGACACCACCAGCAGGGAGACTCCGCGCTCGGCATACTGATAAATGAGATGAAAGATTTCAGTCTTGGCGCCTATGTCTATGCCGCGGGAGGGCTCATCCAGCAACATGATTTCAGGCCGGGTCAGGGCCCCCTTGGCAAAGACCACCTTCTGCTGATTGCCGCCGGAAAGCGACAAGATGGGCAGATGCTTGTCGGCCACCTTGATGTGCACATCCCTGATCATTTCATCTGTGGCCTGACTTTCTTTTGGTCGATCGATCAGTCCCAGCGGAGTGACAAAGGAGCCCACCTCGGAGAGGGCTATGTTTTTGTCTATGTCCAGGGACTGCACCAGGCCGTCGCGCTGACGATCTTCAGGCAGCCAGGCAAAGCCAGCGGCAATCTGCCCGGCTACGCTGTCGATATGGAGCACCTGGCTCTCTCTGATCACCTGACCTGTGTGCTCGGGGCGCAGGCCCATGATGCATTCAAAGATTTCCGTGCGTCCTGCCCCCAGCAGGCCGTATATGCCCAGCACCTCGCCGCGGTGCAGATCGAAACTCACGCGATTGAGCAGATAACCGCCTCCTGATTTGGGCAGGGTGAGATCGCGCACCTGCAGCACTGTTTCGCGCTGACTCCAGTCCACTGCGCTCTTGCGGGTGGGATAGCTCTTGCCTTCACCTACCATCTGCCTGACTATCCAGGGCACATCTATCTTTTTGACCTCGGCTTCAGCCACCAGGCGGCCGTCGCGGAAGATGGTCACAAAGTCGCCTATGCGCATCAGCTCTTCCAGGCGGTGGGATATATACACGATGGAGATTCCCGAGGCCGTCAGCTCGCGCATGATATTGAACAGCACCTCCACTTCCTGCTCGGACAGGGAGGAGGTGGGTTCATCCATGATCAGGATCTTCAGGTTGGGAATGAGGAGATTGCGGGCAATTTCTATCATCTGCTGCTGACCTACGCGCAAATCTCCCACCATCGTGTCGGGATCGATGGGGTATTTCAGCCTGGCCAGCACCTGACGGGCCAGCCGGCGGTGGGCGGCATCATCGAGCAGACCGCCGCGGGTCCTCTCTGAGGCCATGAACAAATTCTGGAATACCGTGAGATTGGGAAACAGACACAGCTCCTGATGAATAATGGCTATGCCGTGGGCCCGGGCATCGGCAGTGCTGTTGAAGCTGACTTCCCTGCCCTGCAGATACAATTTGCCTGCCGACGGTTTTTCTATACCGGCTATGATGCGCATCAGCGTGGATTTGCCGGCGCCGTTTTCACCTATGAGCACATTTACTTTGCCGCGCTTGATGTCAAAGGACACCTGATCCAGCGCCTTGGTGCCGGGATAGATCTTGTCTATCTTCTCGGCATGCAGATAAATTTCATCATTCCAGCTCATGCAATGCTCCTACTTCAAAGTCAGGCTCACCGGAGTGATCAGTACCTGGCCGGGCCGCCCGACGGTAAAGCAGCCTGTGTATTCAATGCGCCGTCCTTCGGTGCCGTCAAAATTCAGCGGGGCCAGAATTTCCCGGGAGATGAGATCGTGAAAGGCGACGGATACCTGGGCCCACTCGATTTGATTTTTGTAATCGCGGTAGGAGATCAGGCTGATGGTGTCGCGCACGGCCGAATTCTTGAAGACCGGACCTATTTGAATGCGATAGGAAACGGTACCGGGGGCAAAGCCGTCGGGGATAAAGCTGATATAGCCGCTGCGCAGATGGTTTTTGACCGTCTCTATGGTGCCGCTGCCTTTGACTATAAAGGAGAGTTCTCCGCTCTCTCCCATGGAGTAGTGACCGTATTTGGCGGCCACGGAGGTAAAGTCACCGCCTGCTTCCGCCACCAGAGTGGCCAGATCCACGGCATTTTGGCTGAAGTAGCTCTCGTGATGCTCCTTCCAGAAGGTCTGGGCGGCCACGGTGGGATCGAAGATCACCTCTCCGGTCAGCTCAGCTTCCTGTCCTTCCTTTACCACGGTGGCAGTCAGAGCCCCGTAGACTATGCATACTGCAGCCGCCAGACCTGCAATCAGTAAATTCCGCTTTGACATCGTAATCCTCACATGTTCGGCTGTGGTTTTGGGGTTTCAGCAGGGCGCAGCAGGGGCGTGCCGGGCCGGCCTGCCTGCCTGGGGCTGAAATCGGGATTGGTCATAAAGTGCCGCAGGACGCGGCACTGCCTGTGTTTGAGTTTGCTCTGTGCCTACTTGCTCAAGGTAAAGTCATTGAGGTTTTGGGCATTGTCTATGGTGATGATTTCGCAGTCGATCAGCTGCTTTTCCGGCTGGCCGGTGCTGCCGGTCTTGAGGTAGCGGTCGGCCTGCTCCACGGCCATCTGGGCGATGAGGGCGGCCGGCTGCATGGCCGTGGCCGTCATGTTGCCCTGCAGGATTTGATCGCGGGCATCATTGGAGCCGTCCACGGCTATGATGTGCAGGGTTTTGCCGGCGGCCTGGGCGGCTGCGGCGGCACCTACGGCCATGTTGTCATTGCCGGAAATCACGCCCTTTAAATCGGGGTGGGACTGCAATATGGTTTCCATCTTCTGATAGCCCATATTCTGATCCCAGTTGGCAGTCTGCACTGAGACCAGCTGCAGATCGGGATACTGATCTATTACCTCATGGAAAGCGGTGGAGCGGGTCTGGGCATTGGTGTCTGAATCGAGGCCGAAGAGCTCGGCATATTTGCCTTCCTCCTCCATTACTTCCACAAACACTTCAGCCACGCCCTTGGCTCCCTGATAGTTGTTGGCCACGATCTGGGCTATGGCTATGCCCTGTTCATTGATTTCGCGGTCGATGAGGAAGGTGGGGATATTGTTGTCATAGGCGCGTTTTACCGCCGCCACGGTGGCATCGGCACCGGCATTGTCGCAGATGATGGCGGCAGCCTTGTCGGAGATGGCGGTTTCAAACAGCTCGGACTGCTTGACCGGGCTGTCGTCATGAGAAACCATTTTGACCTCATAGCCCAGATCGCGGGCGGTACGGGCAGCAACTTCAGCCTCCGTCTTGAAGAAGGGATTGGAGTGGGAAGGAGTGATGATATACATGATGTTGCTGCCGCCGCCGGTCAGGCGTACGCCCTCATCGGCATAAGCGGAAGCGGCCAGGGAAACTGCGGCGCAGGCGGCGGCGAGGGTGACACAAAGCTTGCTGATTCTCATTTCGTAATACTCCGTATCTTAAGAGAAGGCTCTGCAAAACAGTGGTTTTTGCATGTGTTGGTGAGATTCATCTTAACCACAGCCGGTACGGAGGTTTGTTTAAATTATGACATTTTTATCAAAATTATGATAAAAGTGATGTCAAAATTCTGCCGTGGCGGGCAAATCCCGGCAGAGGGCAAATCGCATATAAAAGCACGCTGTTTTTGCAGCTGATTTGGGCCGGAAATACAAGGGATTGCGCCGCAGCCGGCCACAAAGGCACGCCGCCGCGGCCACAGCTGCCGACGGCAATCTGTAGGGAAATCAAGGTATGACGCCAGACATTTCTCCTGCCGGCTGCAACCGTTTTCACAGCGGAATTTGGCTTTTTGGTGTCAGTATTTGTGCATATTGCGGTACTGCCGCGGGGTGAGCTTCATGATGCGGGCAAAGACCTGCCCGAAGTGGCTTTGGGAGCTGAAGCCCAACATGGCCGCTATTTCCTGCAGGCTCTTGTCCGAGCCGGCCAGCAGGGTGGCCGCCAGCTCCACCTTGCGGCGGTGGGCATACTGCAGCAGCGTCATGGAGGTGCCCTCCTTGAAGATGCGGGAGAGATAGCCGGCGGAGATTTTGAGCTCTGCGGCCATGGCCGGCACATCTATTTTTTCGTAGAGGTGGCGGTCTATGTAATTGCGGGCGCGCAGCACCATCATGGAAACAGAAGTTTCGTGGCTGCTTTCCCGGCGGGCGGCGGCCACCAGCTGCGTACAGCGGCGGGCACAGGCCCGGGCCAGGGCCGCGCAGTCGGCAGGATAGCGGCAGTCCTCCACCTGCAGGATATAGGCATCGGCCAGGATATACATCTCCTCCACCGACAGCCCGCATTCTATGGCCTCCCGCGTGGCTATGGTGATGTCCACTACGGCCAGATTTTGCGCCGCGCGCAGCGCAGTGGCAGCCAGGGTACCGCGCATGGCAGCATAGGGAGAATCGAGAGCTTCTTTGAGCATCTGCTCGCTGCCGCTGCGAATGGCCCGGCGGATATTGAGCTCCAGGGTTACAGGATTGTGCGGCCTGGCCTCTATGGAAATTTTGGAAAATACGCTGGCCACGCGCTTTTGCGTCTGCTCTATCATCTCCGGGGTCAGAAAATGCTGATCCAGCAGTTCATTGACCGACAGCAGCCTGCCGGAGATTCTGGAGTAGACGATCAGCACCACCGCCGCCAGAGCGGCAGGCTCACAGTACTGCAGCGGGCAGCCGGCGGCATGATGTTTGTTGGCATACAGCTGCATGAAATTCTGATCTACCCGGCTCATGACCACGGGACCTACTATCATGGTCAATTCGTCCGGACACTGCACTCCGGCGTAAATCACCGGACTTTCCTCGCAGATCAGGGCTACTTTTCTCTCCCGCACCTGCTGCAGGATCCTGCAGCGCAGCTGATAGTCTGTTTTCAGCACATTCTGACTGTCGCGATCGTTGAGATCGAATTTTTCCACATAGTGATTGTCCGCCCCGAACACGTGATAAGGCAGAGCCTTGCAGCAGGCGAGCAGGGAGATCACATAGGACAGGGGAAAAGATCTTGCGTTATCAGGCACTGCACTGCTGCCTCAAGCAAAATTACGCCCGCAGGCGGCGGTGACACCCCGGGCGCCGGCGCGGCTGCAGCCGCTAAAATGACACATTGGATTCCAAAATCACATTGCAGTAAGGCCGGCATTCACCGGTGCGGACCACAGCCACCGAGGAGGCGGACTGCCGCTTTAATTCCTGATGAGTGACTTCCTCCACGGCCACGCCCTCAGCCTCAGCCCAGGAGTGGATCTTCTGATAAAAATCCGGGTTTTGCTCCCGGGCTTCCACGGCTATGGTGACCTTTTGGAATTTGGCTTCCGCGGCTATGACTGCAAAGACCTCCCAAAAGGGCGGCACATTAAAGGTGACGGCCAAATCTATGCGCTGCACCCCCGGCGGCACCGGCAGGCCGCAGTCGCCTACGGTCAGGGTATCAAAGTGCCCGAGTTTGGCAATGACGTAGGAAAGCTCAGAGTTGAGACAGCCTGTTTTCTTCATATTGGTACTCCTAGGTCAACTCAGAGCTGCTCGGTCAGTACCTGTTCGCCCCGGCTACTTAAAAACTGCTGCACTTCCGCCCAGGTGGGAATGGACGGGCAGGCCCCGTGACGGGTTATCGCCAGGGCCGAGGCGGCAGTGGCCGTCTGCATGGCCGCAGCTCCGTCCAGCCCGCGGCTTAGGGAGGCGATCAAAAAGCCCAGAAAGGTATCGCCGGCGGCAGTGGTGTCCACGGCCTTGACCTTAAAGGAGCGGCAGCAGACCGCAGCACGTCCCGGCTCCTGCAGTATGGAGCCGCGCACGCCCAGGGTGAGCACCAAAATGGAAGCCGGGAAGCGGGCGGTCAGACCCTGAAGGATAACCTCAGGCTCGTCCTGCGGGGACAGCCCGGCCATGGCAGATCCTTCAATTTCATTGACCACCAGCAGATGACATCTCTCCAGCGGCAGCTGCAGCAAATCGGGGGTAAAGGGCGAAACATTAAAGCAGACCTGCAGGCCGCGGCTGGCTCCCTGCGCGATCAAATAAGGGATTTCATTGATTTCGTTCTGCAGTATGAGGTAATCCCCGGGCGCAAAAAAGGACAGGGTGTGATCTATTTCCTCCCGGGTAATGCTTTGATTGGCCCCGCCAAAGAGCAGGATGCAGTTACGGCCGTTTTGGTCCACCTGTATGATGGTGTGTCCGCTGGGGCCGTCGCGCAGCTGCAGAAAATCAGCCCTGATGCCGGCTGCCCGCAGCTCCTCCTGCAGCACCTGGGAGTCGTCTCGTCCCACGGCGCCGGCGTGATAGACCTCACCGCCGGCGCGGGCGAGGGCTACCGACTGATTTAGGCCCTTGCCGCCGGCGAAAATGGTGCGGGCGGAAGCCGCCAGGGTTTCCCCTGGCTGCACAAAATGATCGACGCTGTAGACATAGTCGAGATTGAGCGATCCGTAATTTAAGATTTTTGGCATGAGACAGTCCTCCAGACTGGAAAAATTCCTCTGGTCAGCGCGGCAGATGATGTTTGATTGTAGCTGTACTGCCCACTGGTGCAAGCAGTCAGGCGGCGGCAGGGACAAAAATACGAGACCGATCACAGCCTCAGTTCGCTTTGGAGCCCCGGGCGGTCTGCCTTTTTTGTGATCAAAAAAGCACCATGATAAAGCTTTGATAAAGCTTCGTTATTTTCGCAAACGTTTGAGCCGGCAGTGGTATCATGCAGTAAGATGACTGCGTTTTGCAGGCCCCTGAGGCCGAAAAGGGGCACAAAATACCGTCCGGAGGCAAAGGCAGGTATTTTATGCCTTAATTTGGAGCGTTTATTTGCCCCAATGCTGCAAAAAAGGGCGTGCCTGCTTATGCAGCATTTTCTTTTGTAAGATCGATCGTAAATCTTATATCGGTTTGAGCACCGCCGCCGGCCTTCTGGGCAGACAGCGGCTGCATGGGAGAGTGAGACAACAAAAGTGTTTACTGCAGACACAATGGCAGGAGGACAGCCATGGATAATATTGTAAAGAGCCGAGATACTGTAAATCAGTGGCTGGAACGCTTCGGGGTACGCTTTGGTGTATATAAAAACGGAATCTTCAACGAACAGCTGTTTCCTTTTGATTCCATCCCCCGTGTGATCTCAAAGACTGACTGGGACCTGCTCGAGCGCGGCTTAAAGCAGCGCGTCAAAGCCTTAAACAAGTTTTTGTTTGATATCTATCATGACGGTGAAATTTTAAAGGACGGCATCGTGCCGGAGGATTTTGTCTATGCTGCCAAGGACTACATGCCCGAGTGCCGCGGCATCAATCCCCCGCGCGGGATCTACGCCCACATAGCCGGCATCGATCTGGTTCAGGGCAAGGATGACAAGTGGTATATCTTAGAGGACAATCTGCGCATCCCTTCTGGTGCTTCCTACCCCATGATTGCCCGCACCATTACCCGCAAGGTCAGCCCGGAGACCTTCAGCAGCAGCCACGTGGCCGACAACCGCGACTATCCGCAGCTGCTGCGGCACATGATGGACTATGTCAATGAAGGACGTGGCATCAATGTGGTGCTGACCCCCGGCCGCTACAACAGCGCCTTCTTTGAGCATTCCTATCTGGCCGAAAAGACCGGCTCCGTGCTGGCCTTCCCCGGTGATCTGATGGTGGATGACGGCTGCGTGTGGTATACGGGCCTGTTTGACGAGAGAAAGCGCGTGGGCGCCATTTACCGCCGCGTCAGCGATGAGTATTTGGATCCCCTGGCCTTTGAGCCGAGCTCGCTGCTGGGCGTACCCAATCTGCTGGAAGCCTGCCGCCGCGGCACCGTAGCCCTGATCAATGCTCTGGGCAACGGTGCGGCTGACGACAAGGGCATTTACTACTTTGTGCCCAAGATGATTGAGTACTACCTCAATGAAAAGCCGCTGCTGTCCAATGCTCCTACTTATCTGCCTTACTATAAGGAAGATTTTGACTACATCATGGCCCACTTGGGCGAAATGGTGATCAAGGACGTCAGTGAAGCCGGCGGCTACGGCGTGGTCTTCGGACGCAATCTGCCTCCTGATGAGCTGGAAAAACTGCGCTGCCATATCTTCAATGAGCCGCGCCGTTTTATTGCCCAGGAAGTCATAGATTTCAAGGATCTGCCCATTATTGAAGGCAATGAAAGGGTGGAGCGCAAGGCCGATCTGCGCGCCTTTGTGATCACTGCCGAGGATACGGTGGTGTGGAAGAGCGGTCTTACCCGCTTCTCGCGCAATCCCAACAGCTTTGTGGTCAACTCCTCACAGGGCGGCGGCTTCAAGGACACCTGGGTTATGAACGAATAAGGATTTGTCATGTCAGAAAAATTTGGAACTATTTCCGCGCTCAAGGCCAATCATCTGTTCTGGCTGGGGCGCTATGCCGAGCGGGTCTATTTGAGCCTGCACTTTCTGCGCCGCATCAGCGACGAATTGATCGATCACCGCCTGCTGCCTGATGTGGCCGGCTACTATCAGAAACTGGGTACGCTGCCGTCACCCGATGACACTCCGGAGAGCTTCTACTTTGCCCAGCTCTATGACAGAAACAACCCGGGTTCACTGCTCTGCCAGCTGATCTATGCCCATGACAACGGCATAGTGCTGCGCGAGGAAATCAAGAGCGAGAGCCTGGCCTATATTCAGCTGTCCATGAGCCTGGTGGAAAGAAGTGCCCTGAAGAACAGCTGCAGCATTCTGGAGCTGCAGCCGGTCACCGACTATATGCTGGCCTTCTTCGGCTGCGTCTATGAGCGTGTCTGCGTGCTGAGCATACGCGACATCATCAACATAGGCCGCCACCTGGAGAGCCTGGATATGCACCTGCGCTTTGATTATCCGGCAGAGCGCATTCTGGAGATCTACGGCCGCCTGCAGGAATGTCAGGAGCGGGAGAGCGAGCTGTTCAATCAGGAAGCCTCCGAGCGCTTAAATGAACTGCTGACTGGAGCCGATGATGAAAGCTTAAAGCGCGACCGCGCGGAAATTTTAAGCCTGATCGGCCGCCTGGTGAAAATTTAACTCACCCGCCAGACCTCCTCCCAAAGCCGGTACTGCACCAAAACAGCGGTGCCGGCCTGCGGGAGGACTGCTTTTTTCAGTTCTCCTGCCACCTCAGGGTACCGGCCCCGGACCTGCCGGCGGGAGAACTGCACACAGACACTCAACCGGAGCTGCAGTCATGGCAGATACAGCCAAAACCTATCGTTTTTCCTATCAGACCGCAAGCTGTTTCAGCCTGCCGGTGGCCATGCACTTTTTCAAGTTAAGAGCTCTGCCTCTGCCTTCTGCCTGCTGTACCATAAAACAAGAAGAGCTGACGGTGTTTCCGCCCTGCACATTACTGCATGCCACGGACGGCTTTGGCAGCAGGGTGCAGTTTGGCTCCGTCAGGGCACCGCATATATGTTTTGCCTACAGCGCTTCCGGCCTGGTGGAGTGCACTCCTTATGCCGCAGACGGAGCGGATTTTCATCCCCTTTATCTCCATCCCGGCCGCCTGACCAGACCGGATGCCGCCCTGCGGGCCTTTGCCGACAGCCTCAGGGGAAAATTCTTAGAGCATCAGGACGAGCTGGCGCGGGCGCAGTACCTGAGCGCCGCCTTGTTTGAGCGCATGCGCTATGTGCCAGGCAGCACCAGTCATGACACCCCGGCGGCTGAGGCCTTTGCCGGCGGGCAGGGAGTGTGCCAGGATTATGCGCAGATTTTGATTGTGCTGTGCCGCCTCTGCGGCATTGGCGCCCGCTATGCGGCAGGTTTTCTCGAGGGTGAGGGGCACACTCATGCCTGGGTGGAAGTGTTCTGCGGCGGCAGGTGGCGAGGGATAGATCCCACGCACAACCGCACGGTGGATTTTGGCTGTGTCAAAACAGCCCACGGCCGTGACGGGGCGGACTGCCCGGTCAACCGCGGCTGTTTTCGGGGCTTTACACAGGAGAGCTGCAGCATCAGCGTCAGTCTGCAGCGTTGTTAAGGATCGCAAATGACAGTAAAAAGTATAGTATCAACGGCGCTGGCCGTAGATGAGCGCCTGCTTATCAAAAAGAACACCATTACCGGCCGGGGTAATGCCGCCGGACGCGGCAAAAGGGTATGCATAGTCACCGGTACCCACGGTGATGAGCTGGAAGGACAGTTTGTCTGCTATGCCTTAAACCGCATTCTGCAGGAGAATTTGGATCAGCTTAGCGGTGTGGTGGAGGTTTATCCCTGCCTCAATCCCCTGGGCATGGATTCCATTATGCGCGGCATCCCGGGCTTCGATCTGGACATGAACCGCATCTTCCCCGGCGGTGCGGAAGGCACCATGGCCGAAAACAGCGCCTATGCCATTATGCAGGATCTGCGCGGTGCCGATATGGTCATTGATATTCACTCGAGCAATATCTTTCTGCGCGAGGTGCCGCAGGTGCGTATCAATGAGCTTACCGCCGACACGCTGCTGCCTTTGTCCTTAAAGCTGAACATGGACTTCATCTGGATCCACGAGTCGGCTACGGTACTGGAGTCCACTCTGGCCTATTCGCTCAATGTCACCGGCACCCCCTGCATGGTGGTGGAGATGGGCGTGGGCATGCGCATCAATCACGGGCTGGGCCGGCAGCTGACCACCGGCATCCTCAATCTGCTGCGCCACATGGACATGTGGCAGGGACCTCTGTCCGCCGCCGGCCCTTACGGCAGCGCCGAGGGCGGGGAGGTGGAGATCCGCACCCCTGTGATCTCCAAGGGTCCGCAGGTCTGCTTTATCAATGCCGCCGCCTCAGGCGTATTTTTAACTGAGATCCGCAACGGCTGCCAGGTGGAAAAAGGGCAGGTGCTGGGTGAAATAGTCAGTGCCCTGACCGGTAAGGTCTTAAATGAGATCACCGCTCCCGTGTCCGGTTATCTCTTTACCATCAGGGCCTATCCTATAGTCTATGAAGGCTCTTTAATTGCCCGTATTCATCAGCCGGAAGCCGAGGAGAAATAAATGAGACAGCAGATTCTTTTTCAGATGCGCTCACCGCTGCGCGATGATTTTAAAATTCAGGGTTTTTCCTTTGGCAGCGGCGAGAAGAGCCTGGCCATTATCGGCGCCCTGCGCGGTGATGAAATAGAGCAGCAGTTTATCTGCGCCCAGATGGTCAAGATCTTAAGCCGTATGGAAAGGGAAGGCGAGCTGGCAGCCGATCATGAGATTTTGATTATCCCCAATGCCAATCATTTCTCCATGAACATAGGGCAGCGCTTCTGGGCCATGGACGGCACGGACATCAACCGCATGTTCCCCGGCTATTCCGAGGGTGAGACCACACAGCGCATTGCTGCTGCCCTGTTTGAGAACATCAAGGACTTTGAGTTCGGCATTCAGCTGGCCAGCTACTACGTCCCCGGCTCCTTTATCCCGCATATACGCATGATGGAAACAGGCTATCAGCCGGAGCAGGAAGCCGCCTGGTTTGGTCTGCCTTATATCTATGTCAAAAGCCCGCGTCCTTTTGACACCACCATATTGAACTACAACTGGCAGGTCTGGGAGACCAAGGCTTTCTCCCTGTATGCCGGTCATCAGTATGATCTGTCGCTGCAGCGTACCAGTGAAGCCTGCACGGCCATCCTGCGCTTTATGCATCAGGCCGGTCTGATCAAGACCCCGCAGAGACCGGGCTTTGCACCGGCCTTAATCCGCGATCATGACCTGAATAACGTCAAGGCTACGGCAGCCGGTGTCTTTTACAAGATCAAGGGAGCAGGCGCTGAGGTGGATGAAGGTGAGGTCCTGGCCCATATTCTCGATCCCTACACCAGTGAGATCATCCACAGCATCAAGGCCCCTCATGCCGGCACCATCTTCTTCTCCTATGACAAGCCGCTGGCCCTGCAGAACACCGTGCTCTACAAGATAGTCTAAACAGCAAGCAGAGCACGCGCGGCAGCGCCAGGCCGCCTGCGGCGGGGGACAGGACGGAAACCTTCCGTCAGCCAGCCCCTGACTGCAGGCGGCGTAATTTTCTCAGGCGGCAGAGACTCCGGGCGTCATGGCTGCCTGAATGCCCCCGATCCCCTGAATCCGCCATTCTCCTGGCCTTCACAGCCTTAAGCAAGGCCGCGGCTCTTCTTTTCTGCGCCGCAGAAAAGAAGAAGGTCCTTCTCAGAATTTTGTTGATGGCCCTTTTTGCAGCTCAATCTGACTTTT
>CAYRIZ010000034.1:0-21645 GCA_964424565.1 uncultured Enterobacterales bacterium | reverse complement strand
GAGGTGATGAAAAGTTCATTTTAGAAAATTCTTAAAATCTGCTGCCCAATGTCAGGCCTAAGATAGCACGATATATAATCTGCGCGCGGACTTGCGCCAGCGTTTTTTCAGGCCCCGGACCGGTCGCTGTTGCGGCCGTCTGCCTGTTTTCAGTGCCGCAGTACACATCAGCCGGGAATTTCGCGGCATATGGTTAAATTTTGGCTAAAATGAACTTACGGCAGGAGCCGTGACAATAGACTTAAGGAAGTATAAAAATGCAGGATTATCAGCGCAGATTTATTGAGCTGGCCCTTGAACGGGGCGTATTAAAGTTTGGCAGCTTTATCTTGAAGTCAGGCCGGGTCAGCCCATACTTTTTCAATGCCGGATCCTTTTGTACAGGCGCCGATCTGGCGGTACTCGGTTCGTGTTATGCCCAGGCGCTGATAAATTCAGGGATTTCCTACGATATTCTCTTCGGTCCGGCCTATAAGGGCATTCCGCTGGCCTGTGCCACCGCCATGGCTCTGGCCTCCGAGCACGGCATCAATGTGCCCTGGTGCTTCAACCGCAAGGAAATCAAGGATCATGGGGAAGGCGGCAGCCTGGTGGGCGCGAGGCTCTCCGGTGACGTGCTGCTGATTGACGATGTGATCACGGCCGGCACGGCCATACATGAGGCAGACGGCATCATCCGCAAGGCCGGGGCCCACTTCAAGGCCGCATTGATCGCCCTCAACCGTCAGGAGAAGGGCAATGGCGACGTCAGCGCCATAGAGGAAGCCAAGGGTGATCTGGGCATAGACATCATTTCCATCATTAATTTTGATGATCTGATGCAGTATCTGGGTGATGATCCTCTGCTCAAGTCCCATCTGGGCGTCATGGAGCGCTACCGGGAAAATTACGGAGCCTGACAACAGCTCATCCCACAGGCCGGGGGCCGGGGCTGCAGTTCCTGCGGGGGCGGCAGCCCTTATTTTTTAGGTCTCCTTTCCGGCTTATTTTCTGTCTCCTCTCCGGCAGTAGGGGGAAGCAAGACAGCAGCTGAGTACTGCCGCAAAACCCTGGAATAAAAGCGGAAAAAAGCTAAAAATATTTGCTGCCGGCTCTTGCCTGCCGCGCGTTTTTGGCTATAATATGCACGCTTAATTCTGAGACTTAGATCAGAACCAGCCCTACAGCCTGTAGATGCTGCGGCTGAAGATACTCTCCCTGATTTTGGGAGCACTGTTGTTTTACATCACTTCCTCTTTTTCTTGATAATGAGAAAGAAGGCGAGTGTTGTGTGTTCTTTTTATTTATGGAGTCTGTAATGCAGAACCAAAGAATCCGGATCCGCCTCAAGGCATACGATCACAGATTAATTGATCACTCAACTGCTGAGATTGTTGAGACCGCCAAGCGCACCGGCGCTCAGGTCCGTGGTCCGATCCCGCTCCCGACCCGCAAGGAGCGCTACACCATCCTGATCTCCCCACATGTAAATAAGGACGCCCGTGATCAGTACGAGATCCGTACTCACAAGCGTTTAGTTGACATCGTGGAGCCGACTGAGAAGACCGTTGACGCCCTGATGCGTCTCGATCTGGCTGCCGGTGTTGATGTTCAGATCAGCCTTCGCTAATGAGGGGGGAAATTACAATGTCAATCGGTTTAATCGGCCGCAAGCTTGGAATGACCCGCATATTTACCGAAGACGGCAAGTCTGTTCCGGTAACTGTCATTCAGGTTGAGGCAAATCGCGTCACCCAGGTCAAGACCCCTGAGACTGACGGCTACAGCGCCATTCAGGTAACCACCGGTACGCGCAAGCAGAGCCGCATGACCAAGCCTGAAATTGGTCATTTCGCCAAGTCCGGCGTGGCTGCCGGCCGCGGACTGTGGGAGTTCCGTCTGGAGCCCGCAGAGCTCGTGACCTATCCTGTAGGTACTGAGATCAAGGTTGATGCCTTTAAGGATGTCAAGAAGGTTGACGTCACCGGTACTTCCAAGGGCAAGGGCACTGCAGGTACCGTCAAGCGCTACAACTTCCGTACTCAGGACTTTACTCACGGCAATTCCCGTTCCCATCGTGTTCCCGGTTCCACCGGTCAGAACCAGACTCCGGGCCGTGTGTTCAAGGGCAAGAAGATGGTGGGCCACATGGGCAGCGAGCGTGTCACTGTGCAGTGCCTCGAGCTGGTGCGTGTGGATGAAGAGCGCAGCCTGCTCCTGGTAAAGGGTGCCGTTCCTGGTGCCAACAACGGCGACTTAATCGTCAGACCTAGTGTTAAGGCTTAACCTGAGGTAAAGGAACATGGAATTAAAGATGATTGGCGCTGGAGAGCAGCTTGAGGTGTCTGAGAACACTTTCGGCCGCGAGTTCAACGAAGCGCTGGTACATCAGGTAGTCACCGCCTACCTTAGTACCGCTCGTGCTGGAACCAAAGCGCAGAAGACTAGAGCAGAAGTCTCCGGCGGCGGCAAGAAGCCGTTCCGTCAGAAGGGCACCGGCCGCGCCCGTGCCGGCTCTTCCCGTTCACCGCTGTGGCGTGCCGGCGGTACTATATTCGCTGCCAAGCCGCAGAACTGGACCCAGAAGGTCAACCGCAAGATGTATCGCGTAGCCATGCGTTCCATCCTGTCCGAGCTGGTCCGCCAGGATCGTCTGCTGGTTATTGACGATATCAAGCTTGAGAACCACAAGACCAAGACTCTGGTCAACAAGCTCAAGGAATTAAATTTAAAGCAGGTGCTGATTGTGACGGATGCGTTCGATGAGAACTTATTCTTAGCCTCCCGCAACCTGTACAAGGTCGAAGCCTGCCAGCCGGGTACCTCTATGTTCAATCCGGTCAACCTGGTCTGCTTTGACAAGGTCTTAATGACTGCCGCCGCAGTGAAGAAGGTAGAGGAGATGCTCAAATGAATGAAGCACGTATAATGAACATCCTCCGCAGCCCGCTCCAGACTGAAAGAAGCACCAGCTCCTTTGAGAAGTTCGATACCATGGTGTTCAGGGTGCTGCCTGATGCCACCAAGTTCGAGATCAAGCAGGCTGTCGAGACCGTCTTTGGTGTAAAGGTAGCTTCTGTGCACACTGTCAACGTTCCCGGCAAGAGCCGCAGAACCGTGCACGGCATCGGCCATCGTTCCGACTGGAAAAAGGCTTACGTCAAGCTTGCTCCGGGCCAGAAGGCTGCTGTTGAGAATGCGGCTGTTGAAAATACTGCCGAGAAAGGAGAGTAAGTAATGGCTATTGTAAAAGCAAAACCTACCTCTGCTGGGCGTCGTCACGTTATTACGATCAAGAACCCTGACCTGTGGAAAGGTGCTCCTTACGCTCCGCTGGTAGTTGAGAAGCGCAAGACCGGCGGCCGTGACAACTACGGTCACATTTCCACCCGCCACATAGGCGGCGGCCACAAGCAGCGTTACCGCTTAATCGACTTTAAGCGCAAGAAGGACGGCGTTGTAGCCAAGGTAGAGCGTATTGAGTACGATCCCAACCGTTCTGCTCACATCGCCCTGATCTGCTACACCGACGGTTCCCGCAGCTACATCCTGGCTCCCAAGGGCCTGAAGGTGGGCGACACTGTAGAGTCCGGTGACAGCGCTGCCATTAAGGTAGGCAACTGCCTGCCTCTGCGCAACATCCCTGTTGGTACCAATGTACACGCCGTAGAGCTTTATCCCGGTGCCGGTGCTCAGTTTGCCCGTTCTGCCGGTGCCTACTGCCAGATCCTGGCCCGTGAAGGCGACTATGTCACCCTGCGCATGCGCTCCGGTGAAATGCGCCGCGTACTGGCCAACGGCCGTGCCACCATAGGTGAAATCGGCAACAGCGAGCACATGCTCCGTCAGCTGGGCAAGGCCGGTGCCAACCGCTGGCGCGGTGTACGTCCTACCGTCCGCGGTATGTCCATGAACCCTATCGATCACCCGCATGGTGGTGGTGAAGGCCGCAACAAGGGCATTCAGCCTCGTTCTCCTTGGGGTACCCCGAGCAAGGGCTTCAAGACCAGAAAGAACAAGCGTACTGACAAGTACATTCTGCATCGCCGTTAATAAAGAGAGGAATAACTATGCCACGTTCTCTTAAAAAGGGTCCGTTTATTGACGACCACTTATTAAAGAAGGTAGAGCAGGCGCTCGCTGACGGTGATAAGAAGCCGATCAAGACCTGGTCCCGCCGCTCTGTGATTCTGCCTGACATGATTGGTCTGACCATTGCCGTACACAACGGCCGCCAGCATGTGCCGGTCTATGTCACTGACGAGATGGTAGGCCACAAGTTAGGCGAGTTTGCCCCGACCAGAACCTTCCGCGGCCACGTTGCCACGGACAAGAAGGGTAAGTAGGAGAAGTACCATGTTAGAAGTCAAAGCAGTACATCGCTACGCCCGTACCTCAGCTCAAAAGGCCCGCCTGGTAGCTGATCAGGTCCGCGGCATGCCTGCATCCAAGGCCCTGGATCTGCTCAAGTTCAGCCCGCGCAAGGCTGCAGCCCTGATTTACAAGGTGCTGAGCTCTGCCGTGGCCAACGCCGAGGCCAACAACTCCATGGACGTTGATCGTCTGTTTGTTTCCCGCATCATGGTGGATGAGGGTCCGTCCTTAAAGCGCGTGATGCCGCGTGCCAAGGGCCGTGCCGACCGCATAGTCAAGCGCACTTCCCACATCACCGTATACGTTGCTGAGCGTTAACCAGGAGCATACAAATGGGTCAGAAGGTTAATCCTATTGGAATAAGACTTGGCATCACCAAGCCTTACTCATCGGTCTGGTACGCTTCCAGTGCGAATTTTCCAGGCAACATTAAAAGTGACACTGATGTACGCAAGTATTTAACCCGCGAGTTGAAGAATGCCTCAGTGTCCAAGATTGTTATCGACAGACCGGCCAAGAGCATCCGCGTCACCATTCACACTGCCCGTCCGGGCATAGTGATCGGCAAGAAGGGTGAGGATGTTGAGAAGCTGCGCAGACAGATCGCCAAGATTGCCGGCGTGCCTGCCCAGGTCAATATAGCTGAGGTCAGAAAGCCTGATCTCGATGCCAAGCTGGTAGCCGACAGCATTGCATCCCAGCTCGAGCGCCGCGTGATGTTCAGAAGAGCCATGAAGAAGGCTATACAGAACGCCATGCGCGTTGGTGCCAAGGGTATCAAGATCGAAGTCTCCGGCCGTCTGGGCGGTGCTGAAATTGCCCGTTCCGAGTGGCTGCGTGAAGGCCGTGTGCCTCTGCACACCCTGCGTGCCGACATCGATTATGCTCTGGCTGAAGCCGTCACCACCTACGGTGTAATCGGCGTCAAGGTCTGGATCTTCAAGGGTGAAGTTTTAGGCGGTCTGCCTCTTGCCCAGGAAGAGGATGATAGAAATGCCCAGGCTCCGGGCGGCCGCAGACGCCGTCGCGATGACGGTCAGATGCGTCCGCGCGGCCGTGGCCGCGGCTCTGACAGAAACGCCAGAACCCCGCGTCCTGCTGCTCCTGCTGAAGGCGCAGCCGCCCCGGCAGCTTCTTAATTTGGAGGCATCAAGATGTTACAACCCAAGCGTACTAAATACCGCAAGACACAGAAGGGCCGCAACGAAGGCTTAGCCTACAGCGGCAATGAAGTCTCTTTTGGTGATTTTGGTCTTAAGGCTACTTCCCGCGGCGAACTTACTGCCCGTGAGATCGAAGCTGCCCGTCGTGCTTTCACCCGTGAGATGAAGCGTCAGGGTAAGGTGTGGATCCGCGTTTTCCCTGACAAGCCGATTACCCAGAAAGCTCTGGGTGTTCGTATGGGTAAGGGCAAAGGCGCCGTGGAATACTGGGTCTGCCCGATTCAGCCCGGCAAGATGCTCTTTGAAGTCAGCGGTGTTCCTGAGGATATTGCACGCGAGGCCTTCCGCCTGGCTGCAGCCAAGCTCTCGGTGACCACTACTTTTGTTCGCAAGGCGGTGATTTAATGAAAGCCAAGGAATTACAGACCAAGACTGTTGAAGAGCTGCAGGCCGAACTCTCATCTCTTCTGCGTGCGCAGTTGAACCTGCGTTTTCAGTTAAAGAACGGCTCATTGGAGCAGACCGACAACATAAGAAAGGTGCGTCGTGACATTGCCCGCGTCAACACCGTCTTATCACAGAAGCTCAAAGAGCAGCAGGCTAAGTAAAGGAAGGAACGTATCATGACTGAAGCAACCAAAGCTAAAATCGTTCGCACCTTACGCGGCAAAGTGGTAAGCGACAAGATGCAGAAGGCCTGTGTGGTCGCCATTGAGCGTCGTGTCAAGCATCCCATATACGGCAAGATCGTCAAGCGTACCACCAAGCTGCACGTGCAGGATGTCAACAATGAGGCCAAGGTGGGCGATACCGTGGAGATCCGCGAGTGCCGTCCGGTCTCCAAGACCATAGCCTGGACTCTGGTACAGGTAGTGGAGAAGGCCGACAAGGTCTAAACCAGAACCCTGAAAAATATCAGATTTTTTCGCTTAAGACCGCAGGCGCAGGCTTGCGGTCTTGTTTTATGCGTGGTAAAATTCAGCGCCCTTGCAGTATGTGCAGGGGTGGTCTGTTTTTGTTTTTAACCGGAGCATTTTGAAATGATCCAGATGCAATCCATGCTTGATGTTGCTGACAACTCAGGTGCTCGCAGCGTAATGTGCATTAAGGTCCTGGGTGGATCCAAGCGCCGCTACGCTGGTATCGGCGATATCATCAAGGTATCCGTCAAGGAAGCAATCCCGCGCGGCAAGGTCAAGAAGGGCGATGTGGTGGACGCTGTGGTCGTACGCACCAAGAAGGGTGTACGTCGTCCTGACGGCTCCCTCATCCGCTTTGACAACAATGCAGCTGTGCTTTTGACCTCACAGCACGAGCCTATTGGCACCCGTATCTTCGGACCGGTAACCCGTGAATTACGTACCGAACAGTTCATGAAGATCGTGTCTCTGGCTCCGGAAGTACTCTAATTCTGAAGGAGTAAGCAGATGGCGGCGAGAATCCGTTGCAATGATGAAGTTATAGTTATCACCGGCAAGGACAAGGGCAAAACCGGCAAGGTTGTGCGCGTGTTCCCCAGTGATCACAAGGTGCTGGTTGAAGGCATCAACCTCAAGAAGAAGCACCAGAAAGCCAACCCCAATGCCAATATTGAGGGCGGCATCGTCGAGAAAGAGGCTCCTATTGATGTCTCTAACGTCGCGATTTACAACAGTGCCACCAACAAGGCTGACAAGGTGGGTTTCCGTTTTGATGAGAACGGCGTAAAGGTCCGTTACTTCAAATCCACCAATGAAGTCATACCCAACGGCACCAGCAAATAATCAGGAGATTAAACGATGGCGAAACTGCATGATCAATACAAGCAGGAAGTGATCAAAGCTTTAACCGAAAAATTCGGCTACAAGTCAGTCATGCAAGTCCCTCGGATTGTGAAAATCACCCTTAACATGGGTGTTGGTGAGGCAGTAGCAGATAAGAAGATTTTAGAGAATGCTGCCCGCGACATGGCCGCTATCTCCGGTCAGAAGCCGCTTATCACCAAAGTTCGCAAGTCTGTAGCGGGCTTCCATATTCGTGAGGGTTACCCTATTGGCTGCAAGGTTACCCTGCGCGGTGAGCGCATGTGGGAGTTCCTCGAGCGCTTGATTGTGATCGCTATTCCGCGTATTCGCGATTTCCGCGGTCTGTCCTCCAAGTCTTTTGACGGACGCGGCAATTACAGCATGGGCGTACGCGAGCAGATCATTTTCCCTGAGATAGACTATGACAAGGTAGACGCTATACGCGGCCTTGACATTACCATTACTACTACGGCGAAGACTGACGAAGAGGGCCGTGCCCTGTTGGAGGCCTTTAACTTCCCGTTCCGTACTACTCAGGCAAGCAAGTAGAGGAAGGCAGACTATGGCTAAAACTTCTATGATTAACCGTGAGCTCAAGAGACAGCGTCTTGAAGCCAAGTATCGCAGCAAGCGCGACGAGCTCAAAAAGACTATTTCAAGTGTATCAGCCTCTGATGAAGAGCGCTGGGCAGCTGTAGTGGCTCTGGCCAAGCTGCCGCGTGACTCCAGCCCCTGCCGTCAGCGCAACCGCTGCTCTGAGACAGGTCGTCCGCATGGTTATCTGCGCAAGTTCGGTCTGTGCCGCATTAAGCTGCGTGAGCACATGATGCGCGGTGAAATCCCCGGCTTAAGAAAGGCCAGCTGGTAAGAGGAGATACAAACATGAGTATGCAAGATCCGATTGCGGATTTACTGACCAGAATTCGCAACGGCCAGGCTGCCGGCAAGGTTTCCGTATCCATGCCTTCATCAAAGCAGAAACTGGCCATCGCCAAACTCCTGGAGCAGGAAGGCTATGTGTCCTCCGTCAAGGAAACCGGCGACGTCAAGAAGGTCCTGGAGATTGAATTGAAGTACTACGAGGGCAAGCCTGTAGTAGAGTTAATTCAGCGTGTTTCACGTCCGGGCCTGCGTATTTACAAGAAGTGCCGCGACCTGCCGCGCATTATGAACGGCCTCGGCATTGCCGTAATTTCCACCTCAAAGGGCCTGATGACTGATCGTGCTGCCCGCCGTGACGGCCTGGGCGGTGAAGTCATCTGCTACGTAGCTTAAGGGAGTATCAATATGTCACGTATTGCCAAGGAGCCTGTGCTCGTCCCTGCCGGCCTTGAGGTCAAGCTGGAAGGCCAGGTTTTATCCATTAAGTCCAAGCTCGGTGAGATGTCCCTGAACATTCACAACAAGGTGCGCGTCTCCTATGAGGACAACAAGCTGACTGTATCTGTCGCCGATGACAGCAAGGAAGCCAACATGCAGTCCGGTACCACCCGTGCCCTGGTGCACAACATGGTAGTGGGCCTGGACAAGGGCTTTGTCAGAAAGCTCAACTTAGTCGGCGTGGGCTACCGCGCTCAGGCTAAGGGCAAGACCCTGAGCTTAAGCTTAGGCTACTCCCACCCTATCGAGCACACTCTGCCCGAGGGTGTTACCTGTGAGACTCCGTCTCAGACCGAGATAGTGCTCAAGTCCTTTGACAAGTGCCTGCTCGGCCAGACCGCCGCTGATATCCGCGCCTACCGCGCACCTGAGCCTTACAAGGGCAAGGGCATTCGTTACAGCGATGAAAAGGTTCAGATCAAGGAAGCTAAGAAGAAGTAAAGGTTAGGGGCTCAAAATGTTTGATAAGAAAGCATCCCGCATCCGCCGCGCCGCCCGTGGCCGCGCCAAGATGCATGAACTGGGAGTTACACGCCTCGTCGTTACCCGTACTCCTCGTCACATCTATGCACAGATCATCGACAAGGACAGCCGTGTGCTTGCTTCCGCCAGCACCCTGGAAAAGGACCTTATCAAGGATCTCAAGTATACCGGCAACATCGAAGCTGCCAAGCTCATTGGCAAGACCGTGGGCGAGCGCGCTTTGGCTGCCAATGTGCAGACTGTAGCCTTTGACAGATCCGGTTATCAGTACCACGGCCGTGTAGCAGCTCTGGCTGATGCCGCCCGTGAAGCCGGACTCAAGTTCTAGGAGTAGAGCAATGCAACACAAAGAAGAAAATCAGCTCAACGGCGAGCTCCAGGAAAAGCTGGTTGCAGTCAACCGCGTAGCCAAAGTGGTCAAGGGCGGTCGTATTTTCTCCTTCACCGCTCTGACTGTAGTAGGTGACGGCAACGGCCGTGTTGGTTTTGGTTACGGCAAGGCCAGCGAAGTTCCCGCTGCCATACAGAAGGCCATAGAGCAGGCCCGCCGCAACATCAACAGCTCCATTACCTTAAACAACGGCACTCTGTTCCATGCCGTCAAGGGTGAGCACTCCGGCTCCATGGTTTACATGCAGCCTGCCTCCGAAGGTACCGGTATTATTGCCGGCGGTGCCATGCGTGCCGTGCTCGAGGTTGCCGGTGTGCGCAACGTGCTGGCCAAGGCTTATGGCTCCACCAACCCCATTAATGTAGTGCGTGCTACTGTGGCTGCTCTGTCCTCCATGCGCACCCCTGAGGCTGTGGCTGCCAAGCGCGGTCTGTCAGTCAAAGAGATTCTGGAGTAATAACCATGGCAGATAAGAAAACCATCAAGGTGACTCAGATTAAGAGCACCATTGGCCGCAAGCCGGATCATATTGCCACCATGCGTGGCCTGGGCCTGCGCCGCATCCGTCATACCGTGGAGCTCGAGGATACTCCCTCCGTGCGCGGCATGATCAACAAAGTCAGCTACATGGTTAAGGTCGAGGAGTAAGACATGTATTTAAATACTCTCAAGCCCGGTGAAGGCGCCCGCAAAAAGCACGTGCGCGTCGGCCGTGGTATAGGCTCCGGCCTCGGCAAGACCTGCGGCCGCGGTATCAAAGGTTCAGGTGCCCGCAAGAGCCCGAACGTACGCCCTGGTTTCGAAGGCGGTCAGATGCCGATGAAGATCCGTCTGCCCAAGTTCGGTTTCTGGTCCAGACTGTCCTACGTGACTGCTGAGGTCTCCTTAAACGATCTCAACAAGGTGCAGGGCGATGTGATCGATCTGGCTGCCCTCAAAGAGGCCGGCCTGGTAGGCGGTCGCATAGAGTATGCCAAGATTGTGCTCTCCAAGCTGCCCAACTTCACCCGCAAGGTTACCGTCAAGGGCCTGGGTGTGACCCGCGGCGCCCGTGCTGCCATTGAGGCTCAGGGCGGTGTGGTCGAGGCTTCCGAGCGTGCCGTCAAGGCTGCTGCCCGTCTGCAGTCTTCTGCTGAGAAGCGCGCTGCCAAGATCAAGCGCCTGCAGGACAAGCTCGCTGCCGAAGGCATTAAGAAACCTGCCAGAAAGGAAAAGGCTGATAAGGTACAGGCTGCTGCCGGTTCCAAAAAGAAGAAGTAATATAAGGGGCGTGTCAGCGCCCTTTTGGAGATAAAATGGCAAGAAAATCGCTCTTAGAAAAAAGCCGTGAGGCCGGCATCAACAAGGGGATGAAAGGCGGTTCCGAACTGCGTTCACGCCTGTTGTTTGTAATTATAGGCCTGGTGATGTTCCGCCTGGGCTCCTATATACCGGTTCCGGGAGTGAATTCCGAGGTTTTGTCACGCCTCTTTGATGAGCAGAGCGGTACCATCATCGGCATGTTCAACATGTTCTCCGGTGGTGCCCTGGAGCGTGCCTCGGTGCTTGCCTTGGGCATCATGCCGTACATCTCTGCTTCTATTATTATTCAGCTTCTGGCCGTAATTAATCCCACTCTCGCCGAATTGAAGAAGGAAGGTGAGAGCGGACGGCGTAAACTGACGCAGTACACCAGAGTTTCCACCCTGTTCCTGGCAGCCCTGCAGGCTGTAGGTATAGCTACCGGCATCCCCAACATGATGCCCGGTCTGGTGGCAAACCCCGGTTTTGGCTTCTACTTTGTAACTACCGTCTCCCTGGTTACCGGCACCATGTTCCTGATGTGGCTGGGTGAGCAGATTACCGAACGCGGTATAGGCAACGGCATATCGCTGATTATCTTTGCCGGTATCGTGGCCGGTCTGCCGCGGGCCCTGGTGTCCACCATAGAGCAGGCCAGGCAGGGTGATCTTTCTACCATAGCCCTGCTCGTCATTGGTGTGGTGGTAGTTGCCGTAACCTTCTTCGTGGTGTTCATCGAACGTGGACAGCGCAGAATCGTTATAGATTATGCCAAGCGTCAGATGGGCAATCGTATTTATTCTCAGCCGCGCTCCAACCTGCCGCTGAAGATCAATATGTCCGGCGTGATTCCGGCGATTTTCGCCTCCTCCATCATACTGTTTCCGGGCACCGTGGTTTCATGGTTTGGTCAGGGCGAGAACGCAGTAGCCAATGTTCTGCAGGAGATTTCCCTCTTCCTGCAGCCGGGTCAGCCGCTTTATGAGCTGCTGTACGCTGCTGCCATAGTGTTCTTTACCTTCTTCTACACTGCTCTGGTGTTCAGCCCGCGCGAGGTGTCGGAGAATCTGAAGAAGAGTGGAGCGTTTATTCCGGGGATTAGACCGGGTGAGATGACGGCCCGCTTCATAGACAAGGTGATGACCCGTCTGACCCTGTCGGGATCCATTTATATGGTTTTGGTCTGCCTGGTGCCGCAGCTGCTGATGAACTGGTTCAATGTACAGTTCTACTTCGGCGGTACTTCGCTGCTGATCATAGTAGTGGTGATCATGGACTTTGTGGCCCAGCTGCAGAGCCACATGATGCAGCAGCAGTACGGTGATCTGCTCAAAAAGGCCAATCTCAGGAATTACGGGCGTTAAATGCTGCCCCTTTTAGGAGAATTGAAATGAAAGTTGGTGCTTCTGTTAAGAAGATCTGCCGCAACTGCAAAGTGGTACGCCGCCACGGTGTAGTGCGCATTATCTGTGTGAATCCCAAACACAAGCAGCGTCAGGGCTGATATTTTGCCCTGAGGCGGCCGGCGGGTCTTGCATCTGCCGTCGCTTTTGTTTACAATACGTTGCTTTACATAAAAAGCACAGCGTCTGAGCATGCTCAGACGCTGTTGTCTGATTAAGCCAACTAATTGGCACTAGTTGCGGTCGCGTATCCTGACGGGCTTTGCGATCGCGTATTTTTTTAACCGACCTTATTTTAGGAGATAATAGTGGCCCGTATTGCTGGCATTAATGTGCCTGATCAAAAGATCGCCCTGATTGCTCTGCAGTCAATCTTTGGCATCGGCCCTACCCGTGCCCGCGACATCCTCGCTGCTGTGGGTGTCGATCAGTTAACTAAATTTAAGGATCTCGATGAAGCTTCCGTGGAGAAGATCCGTCAGGAAGTGGCCAAGTACACCGTGGAAGGTGATCTGCGCCGTGAGATCTCCATGAATATCAAGCGTCTGATGGACCTCGGTTCCTATCGTGGTCTGCGCCACCGCCGCGGCCTGCCGGTACACGGCCAGCGCACCAAGACCAATGCACGTACCCGCAAGGGCCCGCGCAAGAGCATTAAGAAGTAGGAGGCACATCCATGTCCGATTCCAACAAGTCCGCCAAGGCATCAGCTGCGTCCCGCTCCCGCGTCAAGCGCTCCAAGAAGCAGATTGCCGATGGTGTAGCCCACATCCATGCATCTTTCAACAACACCATAGTGACCATTTCTGATCGTCAGGGCAATGCCTTGTCCTGGGCTACTGCCGGCGGTTCAGGTTTCCGTGGTTCACGCAAGTCCACTCCTTATGCTGCCCAGGTGGCTGCTGAGCGTGCCGGTGAGGCCGCCAAGGAGTACGGTGTCAAGAACCTTGAGGTTTTAGTCAAGGGCCCGGGCCCGGGGCGTGAGTCCTCCATACGTGCCTTAAATGCCGTAGGCTTTAAGATCACCAACATCACCGATGTTACCCCGATCCCGCACAACGGCTGCCGTCCGCCCAAGAAGCGCCGCGTCTAACACCAACAGGCTCATAATCAGGAGAAAGATTTATGGCAAAGTATACTGGTCCTGCCCTGAAATTAAGCCGTCGCGAGGGTGTTGACCTTTTCTTAAAATCAGGCGTTCGTGCCATTGAGAGCAAGTGCAAGCTTGATACCGCCCCTGGTCAGCACGGTGCCAACAAGACCCGTCTGTCCGACTACGGCATGCAGCTGCGTGAGAAGCAGAAGGTGCGCCGCATCTACGGTATTCTCGAGCGTCAGTTCCGCAATTACTACAAGAAGGCTGCCAACATGCCCGGCAACACTGGTGAGAACCTGCTGCAGCTGCTGGAAGGCCGTCTTGACAATGTAGTGTACCGCATGGGTTTCGGCTCCACCCGCATGGAGAGCCGTCAGCTCGTCAGCCACAAGGCCATCACCGTCAACGATAAGGTAGTGAACATTCCTTCTTATCAGGTTCAGCCCTCCGACGTGATCGCCGTGCGTGAGAAGGCCAAGAAGCAGCTGCGCATCAAGGCCGCTATCGATTTATCCGGCCAGCGTGCCTTAAAGCCTACCTGGATTGACGTTGATCACAGCGCCATGAAGGGCACCTACAAGAACCGCCCGGAGCGTGCTGAGCTTCCTTCCGACATCAAGGAACAGCTCATCGTCGAGTTGTACTCGAAGTAATCCACGGCAGTCATGCCCGGCAGCCATTTAACTTTATGGGGTTTCCAAAGTGTCAGTATCTGAACTGCTCAAGCCAAAGCCGGTGAGCTTTGCTGAAACCGGACCGCATTCGGCCCGGATCGTGCTTGAACCGCTGGAACGCGGTTTCGGCAATACCCTGGGTGTGGCCTTAAGCGGGGTGCTGCTCAGGACTCTGCCTGGTCTGGCCGTTGATGCCATACGCATCGAGGGTGTAGCCGACGTCAACACCATTAAGCCGGACCTGAAGGAAAGCATCTTTGAAGTCATCATGAATTTGAAGGAGCTGGCCTTTACTGCCGGTGCCGATTTCCAGGCTCCGCAGTGGGTAGTGATACGCAGGCAGGGTGAAGGCGCGGTTACTGCCGCAGACATAGAACTGCCGCAGGGGCTGTCTGTAGTAGACAGCACCGCTCCCATATGCACTCTGCAGGGAGCAGGGGCTGAGCTGTACATGCAGCTGCGGGTGGCCAGAGGCCAGGGTTACGTGCCCGCCGGCGATGATAATCATATCTTAAGCCAGAGTGCTGAGGATATTCTTATCGATGCCGACTTCTGCCCCGTCCGCCGCTTTGTCTATGAAGTGGAGCAGGCCCGTGTGGAGCAGCGTACTGACCTTGACCGCCTGGTCATCGATATTGAAACCGATGGAACCATAGCCCCCGATCAGGCCTTAATGCAGGCTGCCGATATGCTCAAGGCACCGCTTGAGGATCTGGTCGACAAGGAAGAGACCACCGAGAGAACCCTGACCCCGGCCGCACCTCCCATGCCGGATCCGGTGCTGCTGCAGCCGGTGGATGATCTGGAGCTGACCGTGCGTTCAGCCAACTGCCTCAAGGCAGAGCAGATCATCTATATAGGCGATTTGGTTCAGCGTACTGAGGTCGAACTGCTCAAGACCCCCAATCTCGGCAAGAAGTCGCTCACTGAGATCAAGGACGTCCTGGCTCAGCGCGGCTTGTCTCTGGGCATGCGAATCCCCAACTGGCCTCCTCAGGGACTGCGTACACCGAAAAACTAAATTTCAGGAAGGAATAGTAAGATGCGTCATCGTTTAAGCGGTCGTCACCTGGGCCGTACCTCTGCCCACCGCACTGCGCTCTACCGCAACTTAACCAACGCACTCATTACCCATGAGTGCATTAAGACCACTCTGCCCAAGGCCAAGGAAGTGCGCCGTTTTGCAGAGCATTTAATCACCATCTCCAAGGAAGACTCCGTGGCCAACCGCCGTCTGGTGTTCTCCCGTCTGCGTGATCAGGCCGTAGTCGCCAAGCTCTTCAACGATATAGGCGTTCGCGTGGCCAAGCGTCCGGGCGGCTATACCCGCATTTTAAAGTGCGGCTTCCGCACCGGCGATCAGGCTCCCATGGCCTACATCATGCTCGTCGACAAGGCTGCAGAAGTTGCAGCTGAGCCTGCTGCAGCACCTGCTCAGGAATAAAGCTGCACAGTAATCGATATTAGGGCGCCCCCACATGCGGCGGGCGTCTTAATTGCCCCTGCCGAATGTTTCTTTACGAGGGTAGAACCTTGGATCTTAAAACTGCTGTATTAAAGCCTCAGATTAAGGATGTCAAGCAGACTGCGGTCAACTGCTTCCGCGTCACGCTCGAGCCTTTTGAGCCTTTTTATGCCCAAATAGTAGGTACTGCTCTGCGCCGTATCATGCTTTCCTCTATCCCCGGTTATGCCATTACTGAGGTGGAAATCGACGGCGTTGTCCATGAGTACAGTGCTCTCGAGGGCGTGCAGGAAGATATCCTGCTTATTTTATTGAATTTAAAGGAAGTAGCGGTCAGCGCTGAAGCCATGCTGCACACTGATCCGGTGCTGGAAATTTCCAAAACCGGCATAGGTCCGGTTACCGCCGGTGATATTATCTGCCCGGGCGGCGTGGAGATCAAAAACAAAGATCTGGTGATCTGCCATATTACCGATCCCAAGACCGTGCTGCATATGCGCATGCATGTCAGCCGCGGCCGCGGCTATGTGCCGGCTTCCTCTCATCCGCATGTGGAAGGCGCAGACGAGCGCTTCATCGGCCGTCTGCTGCTTGATGCCTCCTACTGTCCGGTGCTTAATGTAGCAGTGCACACCTCTCCTTATGCCGGCGGCAGCAAGGAACAGCTCCTGCTGGATATTGAAACCAACGGCACCATAGATCCGGCCGATGCCGTATCTATAGCCGCCACCATCTTCTCCGAGCAGCTGGGATCCTTTGTGGATATCAGAAATTCCGTGGCTCCGGCTGAAGATGCAGCCTTCAGACCGCTGATCGATCCCAAGCTGATCTGCCCGGTAGAGGATCTGGAACTGACCGTACGTTCTGCCAACTGCCTCAAGGCTGAGGGCATTAAATACATAGGCGATCTGGTGCAGCGCACTGAAGTGGAGCTGCTCAAGACTCCCAACCTCGGCAAGAAGTCCTTAACTGAAATCAAGGACGTGCTGGCCGAACGCGGCCTGACGCTGGGTATGCGCCTGGAGCACTGGCCTCCGGCAGACTTGGATCTGGCTCATTAATTTTTTGGCGATGGGTCACCCGCAGGGTGGCCCATCTGCGTTTTTGGGCCCGGCAATGCTGACGGGCCGGGAGGAAAATTGACTACTGCAGGCACGGACTGTCCTCTGGTCTTCTGCGCCGACCAAAGCGCCATTCAGGCTTTGACGGTGCTGGTTTATTCCATACTCAGCGGTACCCCGGACCGGCAGCATCTGGTAGTGCTGGCCGATCGCTGGACCAAGGACGATCGCCGGCTGTTTTCTTCCATGGTGGCAGTGTTCCGCACCGCTCAGGGGGAAAGCCACAATCTCGAGCTGATCGATACAGACATCAAATCCATGCTGCTGCGCCTGGGCTGCAGACTGCCTGAGTATCACGGCAGTTACGCCTGCTATCTGAAGCTGCTGGTGCCTGACCTGCTGGCCTCCTCCGACTTTGAGCGCATAGTGCTGCTCGACTGCGATATGCTCTGCTGCGGCAATATTTCCGAGCTGACCCGGCAGGCCGGGGAAATTACCCTGTGGGGCGCGGTGCAGGAGATTTCTGAGGCTGCAGCCGCCAATCCCCTGATCATCGCCTGCAGCATCAATACCGGTACCCTGCTGTGGCATCTGCCGCGGCTGCGGGAAATGAACTTCACCAAAAAAGCCCTGGCCTTTGCCCGCGAGCATGCAGATGCGCTGCACTGCCCTGCGGCGGAGATCATAGGCAATGTGCTGCCGGCAGATGAGCTGTATACTCTGGAAGCCCGCTTCAATGAATTTCACAGCGATCACATTGCCATCAAACAGGCCCTGCTGCTGCATTTTGCCGGTGAGGAAAAACCCTGGCATGCCCATAGCCGCTGGCGGCTGCGCCGGGTGTACTGGACGGCCTACCATATCTCTGCAGCCGCCTTGTTCCGGGGCATTACCATTACTCCGCGCCGGCGCCGCCTGCTGATCCGGCTGCTGGCCTCCCTGCGCGGCCTGTTCAACTTCTGTCTGTCCTGCCGGGAACTGATTGTGGGCCGCAGACCTGCCGCTTGAGTGCGGGAGCGGCTCCTCCCAGACCGGCTGAGGGTTAAATTTTTGTTATGGATCCGCGTACTTTAACTGAGGAGCAGGCGGCAGCCTTAACCGAGCGCGCCGCACAGATTTATCAATATACCTGTGAGGACTGGATTGCTTCCGATCCTGTGCTCTATGAGCATATACGGGAGCTGACGCAGAACGCACAGCTGCAGGAGTGCATTTATTTAAAGGACAGCCCGGCTGACCCTGACGACTGGGCGGATGTGGGCGTGACTGCTGCCGATATTGCCGACTACAGCCTGGTTGAATTGTGGGTGGTGTATCTTACTGAGCAGGAAGTGCAAAATCTGCGGCATGCTCCGGCTGATTTTGTGGTAAAAATCTTATGTTCAACAGATGAAGAAGAGGATTTCTGCATGCTGCAGTGGAATCCTGCTTTAAGCGGCGGGTAAGACAGCAGCACAGAGCGTCCGCGTGTACAGAAGTGGAGACAGGGCATGGGGCTGCTGAAAAAATATCATCAGATTAGAAATGAATTTAACCTGCGCAGATACTGCAGACGCTATGCCTTAACCCGCCTGGGTCCTGCCGACAGTTTTGCCTGGGCCTCGCTGCAGCATCTGGTAATCTCCAAGATGGACGGCAAACTGGGAGACTGCCAGGTGATCACGGCTTTGGTCTGCAATTTAAAACAGCAGTTTCCTAAGCTTATCATTACCGTGATCTGTACTCAGAATGTAGAGAGCATCTTCAAAGACCTTCTGCAGGTGAATACAGTGCTGATCCCGCAAAAGGCAGATGCTGCCGCCGTGCAGCAGGCTGTGGCCGCCTCGGCACAGCTGCAGGAGCATCCCTGTGATGCCCTGCTTTCCACTGAACCCAACTTCCGCCAGCGCGATTTCTGCCTGCATTTTCTGCTGCAGCCTGTATTTTTGATCGGCATTGAAGAAAAAAGCGGGATGGTCAATATAAACCTGCTGCAGCGTAATCTGGGCCGGCATATTTCACAGTGGCTGGAGGATTTGCTATTGCTGGGCGGGGCGCAAGTAAGGCAGCGGGAGTATTTACCCCTGTTTGCCGCCGGGCAGAAAGAGCAGGCGCAGCAGCTGCTGGGTGCGGACTGTATAGGTATTGCCCCCTATGGCGCCTCCAGGCACCGCCGGCTTAGTGACAGCTGTATAGTGGAGCTGCTGGAATTAATCATCACGCACAGCAGCTTTAATCCTGTGCTGCTTTTTGACCCGGCACCTGATCTGCTTGCCGCCTGCAGAAAGGTGGCAGGAGAGAGGCTGCGGCTTAAGCCTCAGGGCACCAGCGTCACGCATTTTGCCGCGCTGATTGCCGCCTGCAGTCTGCTGGTATCAGTGGATTCTGCTCCGGTGCATCTGGCCAATGGCAGCAGAACCCCAGTTTTCGGCATTTATTCTGGTCACGATCCTGAAGGCATAGTCCGCTGGGGTCCGGCGCCTTTTGCCGGGGAAAGCCGGGTTTTTTCCCGGGAAGGATGTAAGATCGATCAGCTGACCTGTGCTGATTTTAAGCCTGCACTGCTGACCTTTCTGCAGTTGTGGGACGGGCAGAGCACACAGCAGCACAGCTTATGAGAGCATGAGAACAACAGGAGTTTAACAGAGGTGAAAATTTGTGTAGTGGGTGCCGGCTATGTCGGCCTGTCACTGGCGATACTGCTGGCCGGACAGCATGAGGTGCGGCTGCTGGAAATCAATCCCGACAAGGTCAAAATGCTGCAACAGAAGCAGAGCCCCATCAGGGATGCTGAAATAGAGGATTATCTGGCGCACCGGGAGCTTAATCTCACCGTAGGCTCTGATGCCGCCAGCCTGATGGCCGGTGTGGATTTCATCATCATAGCCACCCCGACCAATTACGATCCCAAACTCAATCATTTTGATGTCAGCTCAGTGGATGCAGTGATTCAGCAGGGACTGGAATTTGCTCCGCAGGCTCACATGATCATCAAGAGCACTCTGCCGGTGGGCTATACCAGTGAAGCCTCAGCCCGCTTCCATACTTCCCATCTGCATTTCTCGCCTGAATTTCTGCGCGAGGGCAAGGCTCTGTACGACAATCTCTACCCCAGCCGCATTATAGTGGGCACACAGGATCAGCAGACCGGTCAGCGCTTTGCCGATTTGCTCCGGCAGGCAGCCCTGAAGGAAGATGTTCCCACCCTGATTATTTCCTCTACCGAAGCGGAAAGCGTCAAGCTCTTCTCCAACACCTATCTGGCGCTGCGCGTGGCCTTCTTCAATGAGCTGGATACTTATGCCTGCAAAAAGGGACTTAATCCCGGAGCCATCATCAAGGGAGTGTGCCTGGATCCGCGTATAGGAGATTTCTACAACAATCCTTCTTTTGGCTACGGCGGTTACTGTCTGCCCAAGGATACCAAGCAGCTGCGGGCCAATTTTGACCATGTGCCCAACAGTCTGATCTCAGCCATAGTGGAGGCCAATGCCGTCCGCAAGGACTTCATTGCCGATACTGTGGCCCAGATGCAGCCGCATAAGGTAGGGATCTACAGGCTGATCATGAAAAGCGGCTCGGACAATTTCCGGCAGTCCTCCATACAGGGAGTGATGCGCCGCTTAAAGGAAAAGGGACTGGCGGTGGTGGTTTATGAGCCGCTGCTGCAGGCTGACACCTTTATGGATGCACCTGTAGAGCACGATCTGGCCACCTTTAAGGCCGAATGCGATGTCATCCTGACCAACAGGGCTACAGATGAACTCAATGATGTAGCCTCCAAGGTCTATACCCGCGATATTTTCCACAATATCTGACCGCAGCCGCCGGGGCTACTGCTGCAGGTGCAGTAGCCGGCGGTACAAAGCAGCATAACTCTCAGCCATGGCCTGCGGGCTGTTGCTTTAAGTGGGATTTTCCACCCTTTACTGCTCAATGTCAGTTCAGGGTATAGTCCCGTCTATGAGCGCGTGCTTGAGCGCATCAGCAGCATGCCGAGCAGGCCCTTTTGGCGGAATTTGACCAGGTAATGCCTGAGACAAAAATAGAGAAAGCCCTTATATGAGCCGCGCCGGAGCATCTTTTTGGCCATCCACTTGCTGGCTTTGCGCTCACGGTAGCGGTTGTAGTTAATCCAGCAGTCCTTATCCTGCTTAAAGGTGATCCACCGCGTCACATCAGGCTCAAAGATTTTGGCATATTTTCTGAACAGTTTTACCGGGGCTTTATATTCCCCGTAATGCCACGGATCCCACGGTTTGCCGCCGGCGTAATGCACAAAATTACTCTGCCCGGAATACTGGGCGGGATCGCACTGGAAAGTAGTGCTGAGCACTGCTTTGGGCTCAAGCAGGGCATTGAGCACATCCTGATCGGCCAGCACCGGATGGTACCTGCCCAGCAGCTCAATACATTTGTCCGCCCACTGACCGCGGCGCCAGACCGGCAGATTAAACAGCAGGATGCCGGCATTGAAATAAGGGTCAATTACCTCTCTGCCGCAGACATTTTCTGCCCGCCCCTCGGGAGCTGCAAACATCATTGGCACCTCAACCCCGAGCTCCACCTCAGCTGCAGCCAGGGGCTCATGCTGACAAATCATGTCCACATCGATGAAAAGCAGGCGATCACTGCTGCACTGCAGCTCATCCGGCATAGTCAGTCTGGTGCAGATCAGAGCCTGACGCTGATTTAGGACAGCGGTCAGCCGGCTGTAGGACGGAAAATCTTCAATGGCGTAATAGTTAAACTGATGCCGGCAGTCAGGATAGAGTTCCCTGATGCGGTCGACCAGCCGGGTTTTGACGAAATCCATATCAACGCGCCTGGTGCAGATATGGAAAATATAAGTCAGATGAGGACTGTTCTCCACCATGGAGACCAGCAGTGCACCGGCGGCAAAAACGAAATTGCGGTCAGTGCAGAACAGCACATCCAGAACCCTGGTCTGAGCCTGTTCTTTCTTTACTGCTATAGTATTGTTACTTAATACCCCCCCATATCAAACTGATTATTATTCTGGTTTTCTGTTTCCTGAAGCATAGTCTTATCCTCTTGGCAAAGTGCAGCAGATTTTATTTGGTCCTTCTCAGAATTTTGTTGATGGCCCTTTTTGCAGCTCAATCTGACTT
>CAYRIZ010000033.1:0-21723 GCA_964424565.1 uncultured Enterobacterales bacterium | reverse complement strand
CCAGCAGAAAAATGAGGCAGAAGCTTAACGGGTCGTCTTAAAGTCTACTTTTAGGTTAAACTTCATATGGCGGATTTTACGACTGGTAAATTCCTCCGGATCATCATCCAGAGTTGAGTATTCGTCCTGCACCAGCGGCGCCTGCTTTCCGCCGTTTTTATCTTTTTCCCGGGAGTTGTCTTTTTCTGTCTGCGGTCTCAGATAAATCAGAACATCGGATGGCTCCTTTTTGTAAAGTTTAAACAGCCGTTTGAGAATCTGCAGTTTGATTGCCGTGGAGGCAGGGATCCCAAAATACACCCCATCTCCAAGTTCCCGGGGCTTGCTCAGGTCTTCCTGTCTGCAGGAAAGGATATTCCTAAAGCACTTATCTTCTTCGCGGGCAGATTGTGCCCGGCTCTGAATGATGTTCTTACCCTGCTGGTAAAGACAGCGCAGCAGGGTTTCAAACAGTTTGCTCCACTTATCAACAGACTCGTCCAGATCCTTAAACTTCACACGGCGGACTTTACGCTTGGTAAATTCATCCGGATCATCATCCAGAGTTAAGTATTCGTCCTGCACCACCGGCGGCTGATAATCTGTCCAGGGATACGGCCAGATCTTAAGCGCCTCATCCTTGAGCTGTTTACTGCGGTTCTCAAGTTCAATCTCAGTCCAGCGTTCCCGGGTAGCCACCCAGTTGTTGAGCCTGTAGCTGCTGTCACAAAAACCGTTTTTACTGTTCTTTTTGGAAAAGGATCGGTTGCTGTATTCGGAGTTGTAGGCAGTCAGGGTTAAATTGGCAATACGATGCAGCCATTTTTTATGAATCTGTTCATACTTCTCTCCCAGAGCTTCTTTCCAGTCGGGGCTGAGAGTCTGCGGCATGATGTGCTCAATGGTCGTCGGTGCCTTATTCTCATCCTTATCATAAAGAACAGGCCTATACTCCTTGGTAGTACCATTCTCCAGGCGTTCCATGATGTATTTCACAAAGTCCCGGTTCATTTTGTATATGTCTCTTTCCTCAAATGCCCGGGCAAACTCTTCATCGGTGGGGAAGAACGAGCGCCCGCGCTCGCGCTTCGTCATCAGGATATATTTGAATTTCTCAACATAATCACTGACAAAGTTCTCTTCGTCTTCCGAGCAGTTGACTATATCTTTGTGCATGGTGACGAATATTTTCCTCAGCGAATTGCTGGGTAAATCGCAGACGGCGCGGCGCAACAGCAGGCTTTCGGTAAGTTTGAAGATCATCAGAGTATCCTCAGGGCTTAAGAGTGTTTTTTCTTTAAGATACAGCACCTTCAGCAGAAAAGGACTCACCACGGTGGTAAGGCTGTTTAAGCGAGTGATGGAACGGTCAAGCTCCTTGCTGCCGCTTTTCTCGCCCTTAAGCAGGATTTGCCACAGACAGGCATAGCTCCACAGTTCTTCCAGCAGATCCTGTACCGGGCGCTTAGACTTCTCCACATAATCCTTAAACTCAACATAGACTTTATCGAGTTTTGGACTTTCGTTGAGATTGAGGCTCAGATAATCATGAACAAAGGCGGAAATATCGGGATCGCAGTATTCTTCTATGCAGCAGTATTCTTCTATTTTGCTCCAGTAGTATTTGTAATATTCTTCCTGCTTGTCGAAAGGCATATTCATCAGCATGAAGTTTCTGATTTTGTCGCCTTCAGTCAGGGCCAGACCGGTGGAATTGAGACTCTCGAAAATCAACTGCGGATCGTATTCACCTTTTGTGAGGGAGATATAGATTATCTTAAGTCTGTGCACAGCGGCATACAGTTTATCCACGGTCAGCTTTATCTTTTTGAGCTCACTGCAGAAAAAATCAAAAATATCCCAAAGATGAGAGGCTTTGAGTTTTTTGCTTATTTTTTCATCGGGATGAAACAGGCTATCGTAAACGGCCTGGTCATTACCGGCCGAACTCAGCTCTAGTTTTAGTTTTTTAGCGCCTTTATCGTCGCTGCAGGTCAGATATCTATCAAAAATTTCATTCTTCAGATCAGGATCTTCACTTACCAACTCACCCATATTCAACAGTGTATACATGGCAAGCAGCAGCAGAGAAACTGTGGTGATGCGCTGCTGACCGTCCACAATCTGCAGCTGTTCACACCAGCCGTCATTGTTACTGATTGAGACTATGCTGCCAAAAAAATGGTTGGTTTTCTTGTCTGAGATCTTGTGCAGATCATTGAGCAGCTGCCGGCAGTTGTCCCTTTTCCAAGAATAGCGGCGCTGGTATACCGGTATAACAAAGCTTTTTCTTGGACCGTCAAACAGCCCTAATAAATGGGCAACATAACTTTGCATAGGTGTCTCCCAACTTTCATACTATCTATCTACTGCAACAGTGGCCGCAATGTGGTTAGAAGTTTATTTTTTCTTAATTTACCGCAACTCCAAATGTGCGCTTATTTTTACTGCCCTTATATAGGAGAGCACGGTGTCTGCAGACCGACTGATGCAGCTGAGATGAGAACTGCCGGCCGCTGCATACCGGCCGGACTGGAGACACAGTCTTCGGGATCAGGCATGAAAGGGATGATTTACCGGTCCTGGCGATACAGTTGCTCCGGGGAGCGGACTATGGTCTGAGGACTACCGCGATAAGAGGAAATTTTTCCTTCCGCGCACAGCCTGCTGCCTTCATAGGCAGACAAATCAGGAGCACTGCCCGGCCAGTCCGATTTCCAGATCACAAAGGTATAACGCTGATTGGGGTAATTGCCGTCGAGATTGATAAACCAGGCTTTCTGGCTGCTGTGCACCCCGGATACCAAGCCGCAGACTGCCGCTCTTTCTCCCTCGTGGGAGGCGGCCTCCTGTGAGGTGTATTCCACCATACCGGCTGCAGCCGCCAGGACCGGAAAGCCGAACCAGAGCGCCGCTGCATATTTCAGGGATTTCATCATCTATATATGCTCCTGCAGACTGAACACAAGTTTATCGGGGCATATTAACATGCTGCACCGTCTGCAGGCTGTTTGGCGGCAAATTCCGGGCAAAATATTTGCCAGGCTTTGGCAAAAACCGCGCATCATGGGTCTTTTCGTGGCAAAATATGACCCTGTTTTTTAAGTAATTCAGGGATAAAACGCCCTTTTCATTGCATGGATTAATGCGTTACCGCAAAATCGCAAACGACATTATCTGAATTCCCAAGATACAACGGAGCTATCACAGTTATGGCAACCAATGACACTGCATACAATCCGCAGGAGATTGAGCCTGAAATTCAGCAGTACTGGAAGGAACATCAGACCTTTCACGTAGTGGAGGATAAAAGCAGGGAAAAATACTACTGCCTTATCATGTTCCCTTATCCTTCCGGCAAACTGCACATGGGTCATGTGCGCAACTACACTATAGGTGATGTGATTGCCCGCTATCAGCGACTGCTTGGCAAAAACGTGATGGCCCCCATAGGCTGGGATTCCTTTGGTCTGCCGGCTGAAAATGCCGCCATCAAGAACAATGCCCAGCCTGCCGACTGGACCTACTCCAATATTGACTACATGAAGCGGCAGCTCAAGTCCCTGGGTCTGTCCTATGACTGGCAGCGTGAGCTGGCCACCTGCAGACCGGAGTATTACAAGTGGGAACAGCAGTTCTTCACTGAGCTCTACAAAAAAGGCCTGGTCTACAAGAAAGTCTCCACCGTCAACTGGTGCCCCAATGATCAGACCGTGCTGGCCAATGAGCAGGTAGTGGACGGCCGCTGCTGGCGCTGCGATTCCAAGGTGGAACTGCGTGAAATCCCGCAGTGGTATCTGAAGATCACCGACTATGCCGAGGAACTGCTGCAGGACATAGACAAGCTGGAGGACTGGCCGGAGCGCGTGCGCACCATGCAGCGCAACTGGATAGGCAAATCCAGAGGCCTGGAGATCACCTTCAAGGTAGACGGCCTGGATGAAAGCGTCACCGTCTACACCACCCGTCCGGACACCCTGATGGGCATCACCTACATGGCCATAGCCGCCAATCATCCTCTGGCCCGCCAGGCCTGTGCCGGCAACCCGGAGCTGGAAGCCTTCTGTCAGGAGTGCCGCACCCAGAAGTTTGCCGAGGCCGATATTGCCACCATGGACAAAAAGGGCATGCCCACCGGACTGTATGCCATACATCCCATTACCGGCGACAAGTTCCCCATTCTGGTGGCCAATTTCGTCATCATGGATTACGGCACCGGCGCCGTGATGTCCGTACCTGGTCACGATCAGCGCGACTACGATTTTGCCAAGAAATACAATCTGCCCATTAAGGCAGTGATCCGTCCTGCCGACGGCGGCGTACCTGATCTGAGTGAATGCGCCTTTACTGAGCACGGCATTTTGTGCAATTCAGGCGAGTTTGACGGCCTGGATTTTGATCAGGCCTTTGAAGCCATAGCCGACAAGCTCGAAGGCATGGGTGCGGCCAAGCGCAAGATCAACTACCGTCTGCGTGACTGGTGTATTTCCCGTCAGCGCTACTGGGGTGCCCCCATACCTATGCTGACCCTGGATGACACCGGGGAAATAGTGCCCGAGAAGCCGGAGAACATGCCGGTCACCCTGCCCACCGACGTCAAGATCGACGGCGTGACCAGCCCGCTCAAGACCGATCCCAACTGGTACAAGACCACCTACAATGGCGCTCCGGCCACCCGTGAGACCGATACCTTTGATACCTTCATGGAGAGCTCCTGGTATTTTGCCCGCTACTGCTCCCCGCGCTATGAAGGCGGCATGGTGGAGAAGTCCGCCGCCGACTACTGGCTGCCGGTGGATCAGTATATAGGCGGTATCGAGCATGCCGTGCTGCACCTGCTGTACTCCCGCTTCTTCTTCAAGCTGATGCGCGATGCCGGCATGGTCTCAGGCGATGAGCCCTTCAAGCGCCTGCTCTGCCAGGGCATGGTGCTGGCTGATGCCTACTACTACCTCAATGAAGCCGGAGCCCGCGTCTGGGTCAGCCCGCTTGATGCCATAGTCACCCACGATGAAAAGGGCAATATAGTCTCTGCCGTGGATGCCGAAGGCCATCAGCTGCATCACGAGGGCATGATCAAGATGTCCAAGAGCAAGAACAACGGCATAGATCCTGATGATATGGTGCGCCTGTACGGTGCCGACACCGTGCGCCTGTTCATGATGTTCGCCTCCCCGGCCGAGCTTACCCTGGAGTGGAGACAGTCCGGCGTGGAGGGCGCCAACCGCTTCTTGAAGAAGCTGTGGAAGCAGACCACCGACCTGATCAATGAAGGCGATTTTGTGCCGCTGGACAAGAGCAGGCTGGATGCCGAGGACCGCCGCCTGCGCAATATGCTGCACCGCACCATAGCCAAGGTTTCCGACGACATAGGCCGCCGCCAGACCTTCAATACGGCCATAGCCTCCATCATGGAGCTGCTCAATGCCGCCGCCCGTTATGAGCGCCGCGATGAGGTAGGCAGAGCTGTACGCTATGAGCTGTACAATGCCGTGATCCTGATGCTGTATCCCATTACTCCGCACATCTGCTTCAAGCTCTATCATATGCTGGGCAACACTGCCGACATAGATCTGGAGGCCCGCTGGCCGCAGGTGGATCCCGAGGCTCTGAAGGCAGATGATATGCTGATCGTGGTGCAGGTCAACGGCAAGGTCAGAAACCGCATTACCGTGCCGGCCGACAGCAGCGAGGAAGCAATCAAGGAGGCCGCCTGCGCCGATGAGACCGTGCAGAAATTCCTGGACGGCAAGACTGTCCGCAAGGTCATCTACGTCAAGGGTCGTTTAGTCAACATCGTGGCAGCCTAATACTGCCGCCTGAGGAAGGAGTGAAAGATAAAGTGCGCCGAATCCTGCCTGCCCTGTTTTTTGTGACGGCAGCGCTGCTGTTTGCCGCCTGCGGTTTTCATCAGCCCAAGCAGACCAAGCTTGATGAAGCCATACCCGAACTTAATGTAGAGGGTGATTATCACCACAGCTTTTACAAGATGATGGTGCATAAACTGCGCATCAGCGGAGTCAGGGTGTGGTCACAGGGCGATGAAGGCTACAGCAGGCAGGCAAACAAGCCCACTTTATATATCCCCACTCCTTCCGTGGACAATGTGGTGGTGGCGGTGGACTCCCGCGCCCAGGCCCTGCAGCGCAATCTGCTCATTAAGGTGGCTATGACGCTGGATATTCCCAATCACCGCCCGCTCATCATGCGCAACTCGCTGACCCGCTCGGTGCTCAGCAAGACCGGACATACTCTGGCTTCAGCCAATGAAATAGCCATAGTAACCAGCGAGACCTACGATGAGCTGTCCAGTCAGATGGTGCTGCGCCTGAGTTATCTCGGCCGCGAGAGCGATCCGGACTTCCGCGATCCGCTGCCGCAGGATTTGATTGTGACTGACGATGATCCAGACAGCGGGAGCACCTCCCTGCGCAATCCCTATGCCGGCATGACGCTGATGGAAGCCCTGCAGAGCCAGGATCATGCAGAAAGCGCCCAGGCTCCGGAGGTGACCTTGGATCAGCTCAACAACGGCCGGGTCTATACCAATCCCAAACTGCCGCCGGTCACCCCGGAGCTGCGCCATCAGGCCCCGCAGTCGCTCAATACAGATATGTAGTCCACCAGAGACTGACCATATTCAGGAAAGCCCCCGCAGCGGGGCTTTTGCTTTTTATCTCCTGCTGCGCCAAAACTGCCGGACATGGTCCCGGCCGCTGTACAAAGTGTAAAATGAAGCCTGCAAATCATCATGCACGGCAGCTGCCGTGCCCTTCAGCGAAAAACTATAATCATGCAGAACCAAGCACCAATTTACCTGTTGAGCTCGGATGAGCCGCTGTTGAAAATGGATCGTGCCGATGCACTGCTGGCTCAGGCCCGCAGGCAGCTGCCCGATGCTGACTTTCTGATCTTTACCGACGTTGATTTCAAGTCCGGCGGAGCACAGGCCAATCTGGTGCAGCTGGAAAATGAGCTGCGCGATCCCGGGCTGTTCGGCGGCGACCGCATCATCAAGCTGTACTTCAGGGAATATGACAATACCGCAGCCCAGGTACTGCAGTGCATTGCAGAGTACTACCGTCCGGGCATTTTTATCATAGTCGATCTGCCGCGCCTCAAGGCCTCCTTTAATAAACTGCCGCCCAAACCGCTGCCGGAGAAAAAGTCCAAGCGCAGTGATCTGAAGAATGCCGCCATCTCCTATGTCAAATACCTGGGCGCCACCCTGGAGATCATGTATCCGCCGTCAGGCAATGAGCTGCAGCGGTTTGTAGCCGAACGCTGCGCCCGTTACAACTTCCGCATTGCTCCGGAAACCAGCCGGCTGCTGGCCTCTTTGAATGAAGGCAATCTGACGGCCATAGACAGTGCCCTCAAACTAATGACCCTCTCGCGTCAGGCCGGGGAGATCACCCAGGATGATCTCAACCGCTATTTTGTGCAGGACAGCCGCTTTTCCGCCTTTGAACTGGCCGAAGCCCTGCTCTCCGGTGACGGCGTGCGGACGCTGAATATTCTGCAGTCAGTGTTTTCCGCCCAGTCCGGCGGACCGGCGGCCCAGCTGCCCCTGGTGATCTCCCGGCTGGACAGCTGTCTTAATGTCATAGTGCAGCTGCGGGAAGGCCGCAGCCGGGAAGAAAGCCTGGCCCTGCTGCGGGAGGCGGCCATAGTGACCCCCAGCCTGCAGGAGGCCGTCCGCAAGGCGGCCAGACAGATGCCGCCGCAGCTGCTGTATTTTCTGATCCGTGCCTTAAAGGACTGCGCTCTGCTGCACTCACATTTCCGCCTGGAGGAGGCTACAGCCCTGCTGCAGACCATGGCGGTTTCAGTCAGTAATTTTGGAGCCATGGCTTATGGCAGAAGTTAAAGCTCTGGGCTTTTTGGGCGGATCATTCGATCCCATACACAAAGGGCATCTCAACCTGGCCCGCGGGGTACGCCGGGTGCTGCATTTGGATAAGATCATTCTGATCCCCAACGCCGCCCCGCCGCACAAGCAGGGCAATTTTTCCTCCTATGAATCCCGGGTGCAGATGACCAATCTGGCGCTGTCCACGCTCAATCACCGGCAGTATCAGGTGTCCCGTCTGGAGCAGGATCCCTCCTGCAGGCACTATACCTTTGATACGCTGCAGAAACTGCGGGCGACCTACGGGCCGCAGACCAGGCTGTACTTCATCATGGGCATGGACTCCCTGCTCGATCTCGACACCTGGCACCGCGGAACGGAGCTGACTGATTTTGCCAATCTGGCGGTCATAGACCGGCCGGGATTCGATCTGGCCTCCTGTCCCAAGACTGAGCTTTGTGCCTATATCAAAGAGCATGTGGTGTTTGAACCGGGATTGAACCGCGGGCGATCCCTGCAGGATTTTGAGCATTTCCGCCAGAAGCTGCAGGAGCCCTGCGGCAATATCTTTATGCTGCGCGCCCCGCTGTTTGATGTCTCCTCCACCCGCCTGCGCGGCGAACTGGCCAAACTGTCGGCTGAGCGCTCGCGCCGGCAGCTGCAGCAGGGCAGCTCCAGGGCCGCAGCAGAGTCCTCCCTGCTGCAGCAGAATCTCTGCCCGCAGGTACTGCATTACATCAGCACGCACCGGCTTTATCAGCAGGGCAGCTGAAAGCCTGCGCTTGGGAGAGTGAGATGAGAATAATCAATGCCAGGGTATACCGCCCTGATTTTCATTTTGCAGCAGATGAGATCTGCGTGCAGGACGGGGTATTTGTGCCGCCTGAAGCTCTCTCCCCGGCGGGAGCGGAAGAGATCATAGATGCTCATGGTCTTTATGCCATCCCCGGCCTGGTGGATATACATCTGCACGGAGCCGCCGGCGCGGATTTTATGGACGGCAGCGCCGAGGCCCTGCATACCCTCACGGCCTATGAAGCGGCCTCCGGCGTTACCACCATATGTCCTGCCTCCATGACCATGGCGGCGGTGGATATACTCACCGCCTGTGCCGCCGCCCGGGAGTTCAGAGCAGGACCTGCGGAAGCAAATCTGGCCGGCATTTATATGGAGGGCCCTTTTGTCGCCAGGGAAAAGGTTGGCGCACAGAACCCGGCTTTTCTGCAGGATCCTTCAGCAGAATTTTTCCGGCAGGCCCAAAAAGCCGCCGGCGGACTGATCAAATTTCTGGCCCTGGCCCCGGAACTGCCGGGGGCGGTGGAATTGATAGCCGCGCTGCACCGGCAGGTGACTTTGTGCCTGGCCCATACCGCCGCCGATTATGAGATCTGCTGCCGCGCCCTGGCGGCAGGAGCAGATCAGCTGACCCATTTGTACAATGCCATGCCGGGACTGCAGCACCGCTCCCCGGGACCCATAGGGGCAGCCTGCGATGATCCGCACTGCCGGGCTGAAATCATCTGTGACGGCATACATATACATCCGGCGGCAGTACGCGCGGCCTTCAAATTGTTCGGGGAGGAGAGGCTGATCTTTATTTCCGATTCCATGATGGCCTGCGGACTTGCCGACGGGCAGTATCAGCTGGGCGGGCAGGCGGTACAGGTCAGAGGACGGCGGGCAGTGCTGGCCGACGGCACCATAGCCGGCTCGGCTTCCAATCTGCTGGACTGTCTTAAGACTGCAGTACTGCAGATGAGCATTCCTCTGGAAAGTGCGGTGCGCTGCGCCACCTTCAATCCGGCGCAGGCTTTGGGACTGCAGCATATAGGCAGGATTGCCCCGGGCTGTGAGGCCTCACTGCTGCTGCTGGACGATGAGCTGAACCTGCAGGCTGTGCTTCTGCGTGGCAGCTGGCTGACCTCCTGAGCAAAAAGCTGTCCTGCAACGCCATGCTGCAGGACAGAAAAGCGAGGTTACATGCGCCGCGGCAGCATACCTTCCTTAATAATAAAATCTATGACTGCATCCAGTCCTTCTCCGGTCAGCATATTGGAGAAGACAAAGGGCCGGCCCTGCCGCATCTTCAGGCTGTCGCGCTCCATCACCTCCAATGAGGCGTGAACCATGGGGGCCAGATCGGTTTTGTTGATAATCAGCAGACTGGATCTGGTAATGCCCGGACCGCCCTTACGCGGGATCTTGTCGCCGCCGCTGACATCTATGATGTAGAGGGTGAGATCGGCCAGCTCAGGACTGAAGGTGGCCGAGAGATTGTCGCCGCCGCTTTCAATGAAGATCAGCTCCAGTCCAGGGTGACGCTGCTGCATCAGCTCCACGGCCTGCAGATTCATGGAGGCATCCTCACGAATGGCCGTATGCGGGCAGCCGCCGGTTTCCACACCCATGATGCGATCTGCCGCCAGAGCTTCGTGACGCAGCAGAAATTCTGCATCCTCCCTGGTGTAAATATCATTGGTCACAGCCGCGAGATTGTAGTGATCGCGCATGGCGCGGCACAAATTCAAGAGCAGTGCGGTTTTGCCGGATCCCACCGGTCCGCCGATACCTACTCTCAGGCAGGTGTCAGACATGTAATTCTCCTAACTTCTAAATAAACGCGAGTACTGCCGCTCATGCAGGAAGCTGCCCAGCTGCGTCAGGGCCGTGGAAGAGCCCAGCTCTTCATCCGGCAGCAGCAGGGCCTGCTGCACCGCCTGCTGCAGCACCGGCAGCAGGGCAAATAAAATCCTCTGTCCTGCAGTCTGCCCCAGCGGCATGATCTTGCAGGCGGCAGTGATCTTATTTTGCAGCAGCCCCATGGCATAGGCCGTCAGCACCTGTGAAGCCGGGGCCGGCGCCGTCTGCAGTCCCTCGGCGGCGGCAGCCGCGGCCAGGGCAAAAACGGCAGTATAACCCAGCTGCCGGCCGGAGATCCTGTCTGGCTGCAGCTGCAGTCCCTGCAGCAGACGCAGCAGGGCCGAGCCGGTCAGCAGCTCTTCCTGATACAGCTCCCCGCTCTCCCGGCCGGCCAGCAGCAGTTCATTGAGCTGACTGAGTCTCTCATAATCATGCTGCAGGGCCGCCTCATAGCAGCGCTTTAAGATGGGTAAATCCCAGTGGGCCAGCTGCAGGGCAAATTCATCCTGCAGATAGCGCTGCAGAGCCGCGGCATCAGGCAGCAGCCTGCTGTCGAGCAAATATTCCAGCCCCTGCGAAAAGGCAAAGGTGCCTATGGGCAGAGCAGGTGAGCTCAGCCAGTTTAGGAAGGCTGCCTGCCCTGCGGCCACATCCTCTGCCTCTGCACCTGCGGCCATCAGTCCTGCTCCGCGTAAGGGGCAGGATTGGGCACGTGAAAATGGCGGTGATGGTGATGCTGCTCCGCTACCGCCGGCTGTGCCTCTTCATGATGGTGGTGGTGATGTCCCCCGTAGGCTCCGCCCTCGGGCTCAAAGGGATGCAGCAGCACGGTGAGCTCCAGACCCAGCTGACGGCACAAATCCTCGATCACCGGATCTTTTTCAAAATACAGGGCCAGATCGTCTATCTGCAGCGGCAGATGACGGTTGCCCAGGTGATAGCAGGCCCGGGCAAAGGTCAGGTAATCAGGGGCCTTGGCCTGTACCACTTCCTCGGCTTTGGCCTTGATGAGCAGTACGGAGCCGTCGGCACTCTGCAGCAGATCACCTGTCTGCGGCAGACGGGAGCCGCGCGGCAGAATGATGCCGGCCTCCATGCCGCCCTCCAGGAAAAAGTGCAGCCTGAAGGAGGAACGTTCGTGGGCAGTGAGCTCAACACTGTAAACAGCACAGCCGTCTGCAGGAGCGACGGGGCCTAAGTTTTTTTCAAAGATCAGCATGAGCATTCTCCTCTTGATGAGTAAGTGGTACCCTGCAGCCGCCTGCAGCAGGTTCTGCCTGCTACCCGCGGCGGCTGCAACTTGATTAAAACAGGAAGTAGCGCTGGGCCAGCGGCAGTATTTCAGCCGGTTCGCAGGTCAGCAGCACCCCGTCGGCGCGGACCTCATAAGTCTGCGGATCGACCTCTATGTGCGGCATGGCATCATTGAGCACCATGGAGGTCTTCTGCAGGGTACGGGTTCCGCTGACGGCGCTGCAGGGGCGCACTGACCCCAGCTCACGCAGCCGCTCGGCACCGCCGGCCTGCAGGAAGGCTCCGGACACAAAGGTCAGGCAGCTGCGCGGGGCGGCCAGGCCCAGAGCTCCGAACATGGGGCGCATGTAAACAGGCTGCGGCGTAGGAATGGAGGCATTGATGTCGCCCATCTGCGCGGCGTTGATGATGCCGCCCTTGATGATCATGGAGGGCTTGACGCCGAAAAAGGCCGGACGCCACAGCACCAGATCGGCCAGCTTGCCCGGCTCAATGGAGCCTATTTCCCCGGCCAGGCCGTGGGTCAGCGCCGGATTGATGGTGACTTTGGCTATATAGCGGCGCACGCGTATATTGTCATTGCCGTGTCCGGCATCCTCGGCCAGTGCCCCGCGCTGCTGCTTCATCTTGGAGGCGGTCTGGAAGGTGCGGGTAATCACCTCGCCCACGCGGCCCATGGCCTGGGAATCGGAGGAGATCATGGACAGGGCTCCCAGATCCTGCAGGATATCCTCGGCGGCTATGGTCTCGCGGCGGATACGGGAGTCGGCAAAGGCCACGTCCTCAGGCAGGCGCGGATTTAAGTGATGGCAGACCATGAGCATGTCCAAATGCTCATCTATGGTATTCACCGTATAAGGCCGGGTAGGATTGGTGGAGGAAGGCAGCACATTGGGCAGCGAGCAGGCCTTGATGATGTCCGGGGCATGACCGCCGCCAGCACCCTCGGTGTGATAGGTGTGAATGGTGCGTCCGCCAAAAGCCTTTAAGGTGCTTTCCACAAAACCGGCTTCATTGAGGGTATCTGTATGTATGGCAGCCTGTACATCAAAATCATCGCATACCCGCAGGCAGGTATCTATGGCACAGGGAGTGCTGCCCCAGTCCTCATGCAGCTTCAGGCCGCAGGCGCCGGCTCTGACCTGTTCGGCCAGGGCTTCATAGGAGGCACTGTTGCCCTTGCCCAGAAAGCCTATATTGACCGGCAGATTTTCGCAGCCCAGCATCATCTGCTCCAGATACCAGGGGCCCGGAGTACAGGTGGTGGCATTGGTGCCGGTGGCCGGGCCGGTGCCGCCGCCAATCAGGGTGGTGACGCCTGAGGCCAGGGCCTCCCAGGCCTGCTGCGGGGAAATCAAATGCACATGACTGTCTATGGCACCGGCGGTAACCAGCATGTTCTCCGCGGAGATGATTTCCGTGGAAGCACCTATTACCATGGTCACTCCGTCCTGCACTGCCGGATTGCCGGCTTTGCCCAGGGCGGCTATGCGGCCGTTTTTAATGCCTATATCGCATTTGAAAATACCGGTGGCATCTATGACCACGGCATTGGTCAGCACTGTATCCATGGCCTCAGCTGAGGTCAGGGCACTCTGTCCCATGCCGTCGCGTATGGTCTTGCCGCCGCCAAAGGCCACTTCCTCACCGTAGACGGTGTAATCCTTTTCTATTTCTATGATCAGATCGGTGTCTGCCAGACGGATCTTATCGCCGGTAGTGGGACCGTACAGACCGGCATACTGTTCTCTTGAAGCCTTAATCATGACCGTTCCTCCAACTTGCCGTTGACCTTGCCCAAAAAGCCGTAAATTTCGCGGCGGCCGCCGAAATCAATCAGTTTGACCGTACGCTTGAGCCCCGGCTCAAAGCGCACGGCAGTGCCGGAGGGAATATCCAGCCTGCGGCCGTAGGCCAGACTGCGGTCAAAGGACAGAGCCTCATTGACCTCAAAGAAGTGATAATGCGAGCCTACCTGCACCGGGCGGTCACCGGTGTTGATTACATCCACGGCCACACTCTCCCGGCCGGCGTTGAGCTCTATGTCCTCATCCTTTAAAAAGTATTCACCTGGGATCATTGCGCCGTACTCCTATACTATGGGTTCATGAACAGTGACCAGTTTGGTGCCGTCCGGAAAGGTGGCCTCGATCTGTACTTCATGCAGCATCTCGGGTATGCCTTCCATCACATCATCACGGGTCAGCAGAGTACGGCCGTAGCTCATCAGTTCGGCCACCGTCCGCCCGTCACGGGCGCCTTCCAGCAGCTGCAGTGAAATATAGGCCACAGCCTCAGGATAATTGAGCTTGAGCCCGCGGGCGCGGCGCCTTTCGGCCAGCATGCCGGCGGCGCACAGCAGCAGCTTGTCTTTCTCACGAGGCAGCAAATCCATCGTAAAACCTCCCTTTTGTCAGGTATTCCAAATGCGCGGTATGGTAAAACTGCGTCCAAAAATGTCAGGATAAATCAGCTCCAGGGCCGTCTGCCGCACTGTGACGGCTTCACTCAGGCTGCCGCCCAGATACCGCACGCACAACAGTCCGGCCCGGCAGCCGGCAGCGGCCAGCCCCTGCAGGGGCATATCGCTGAGGCGCTGCTGCAGAGCAGAGCCCAGGGCTGCGAGATCTCCAGTCCAGGATACAGCCGGCAGGACATTTAAGCTCAGCAGGCAGGGATTATTGTGCACGGTAAAAGGCGAGGAGAACAAGAAGCGCTCAGGATCCAAACGCAGGCGCTCATGCAGCAGCAGCCGGCCTTCCCGGGTAATGGCAAGTTTGCTGTCCAGCCGGCCGCGGGTGAACAGCTCCCCCAGATCGAAGCGCCCCAGACAGCTGATTTCAGCGCCCACAAAGGACGCCTGCGGTGAGACTTCAGCCTCCAAAGTGACGCCGGCCCGCGCCTGATCATAAAAGAGCGTCTCCTGCGGCAGCCAGGCCAGTTCTCCTTCATGAACCTCAATGCTGACCCGCTGCTGCTGCAGCGGACCGGCACTTTTGTAAAACTTGCCGGCCGCCGGCGTGGTAATGAGTACCCGCGCCCCATCCCGGACTACTATATGCTGACTGAGATCATCGCCATTGACCAGGGCTCCGGGCGGATGCACTATGCAGCAGTGGCAGGGCAGCGGACCTGTGGCCGTTTTCTCAGGATAAAACAGCTGCTGCACCCGCAGCGGACCTGCATGCTGCAGCCCAGTCAATACACTGCGCCCGGCCGACTGGCCAAAGCACAGCTTGAGATGTCCCGGCCAGTGTCTTGCCGGCCCTGCTGTCTTTTCCTGCATCATCACCGCCTGTTTCTGCCCCCCTTGCGGTCCTCAGACCGACAGGTAACGGCGCACCGTCTCGTCATCGAGGGCTGACATCTGTCCTACCGCCTGTACGCGGCCGCGTTCCAAAATAGCATAGCTGTCGCCGGCCTTGCGGGCAAATGGTACCTTCTGTTCCACCAGCAGCACGGTAAGCCCCAGCTCGCGCGAGAGCTTTTTGATGACCGCGGCTATATCGCTGACTATATTGGGCTGAATACCCTCGGTGGGTTCATCGAGCACCAGCAGTTTGGGATCGGTCACCAGGGCGCGGCCTATGGCCAGCTGCTGCTGCTGACCGCCGGAGAGGTCACCGCCGCGTCTGCCCTTCATATCAAAGAGCACGGGAAAGAAATCATAGATAAAGGAGGGAATTTTGCCTGACTTGTCCTTGCGGACGGTCAGTCCCACCTTTAAATTCTCCTCCACCGTCAGCAGCGGAAAGATCTGCCGGCCCTGCGGTACATACCCGAGCCCCAGGCGTACTCTCTCCTCGGGACTTAAGCGGCTGATGTCCTGATCGGCAAAGACTATGGAGCCGGACTTAATGGGCAGCAGGCCCATCAGGCACTTGAGCAGCGTGGTCTTGCCTTCACCATTGCGTCCCATCAGGCAGGTGCACTGCCCCTGTTCTACGGTCAGGCTGACATCATGCAGAATATGGGACTGTCCGTAGTATTGATTGACAGCACTGAAAGTGAGCATTAGTCATTTCTCCCCAGGTAGGCCTCGATCACGCGTTCATCAGACGCCACCTTGTCCATGGAACCCTCGGCCAGTACCGAGCCCTGATTGAGCACGGTCACCACATCAGCTATGGCGCGGATAAAGGCCATATCGTGTTCGATCACCATGATGGTGTGCCGGCCCTTGAGCTCATGCAGCAGTTCAATGGACAGCTCGATTTCATCAGGCGTCATGCCGGCGGCAGGCTCGTCTAGCATCAGCAGGCGCGGCCGCTGAATGAGCAGCATGCCTATTTCCAGCCACTGCTTCTGTCCGTGTGACAGGATTCCTGCTGTGGCATTGCGCCTCTCCGTAAGCCTGGTGATCTCCAGGGTATTGTCAATCAGCTCGCGCTCCTCGGCGGTCAGTTTGGCGCCCAGGGCACTGAAGACCTTTTTGGAGCCGGCTACAGCCAGTTCCAAATTCTGCCCCACCGTCAGAGTTTCAATCACCGAGGGCTTCTGGAACTTGCGGCCTATACCGGCCCGGGCTATGTCCACTTCATCGAGCTGCAGCAGATTGTACATGTTCTCCGAGCTTTCGTGGGCCGGATCGGAGCAGAAGAAGGCCGAACCGCTGTCCGGTCTGGTTTTGCCGGTGATCACATCCATCATGGTGGTCTTGCCGGCACCATTGGGACCGATAAAGCAGCGCAGCTCACCTTCCTTTAAATAAAAGGTCAGATCATTGAGGGCCTTGAAGCCGTCGAAGCTTACCGTGATGTTTTCCACATAAAGCATCATGCCGCGGGCGTGTCCGGTGGGACCTGAGGCCACATCATGATGCCGGGTCAGGCGGTCTATGGCACTGCGGCGCAGCTGCCCGGCCCCGGCTGCCAGCTGCTTGACCGCACTCTGCTTAATCCTGCTGTAACTGCGCATGATTTTCCTCCCGCTTGAACTTGTTCCACACTGCACCCAGGCCGCACAGACCTGAAGGCAGGCAGATGGTTACCAGGGCAAATACTGCACCGAGGATGAAGAGCCAGCCGTCAGGCCAGGCTGCCGTAAAGAAGGTCTTCATCAAATTAAGCACCACTGCGCCCAGCACGGCGCCGTACAGCCGGCCGCGGCCGCCCAGGGCCACGCAGATGACCAGCTCAATGGAGTTTAAGGGAGAAAATTCACCCGGGTTGATGATGCCCACCTGCGGCACATACAGGGCACCGGCCAGACCGGCCAGGGCAGCTGCGGCAGTAAAGACAAAGAGTTTGACATGCTCCACGCGGTAGCCCATGAAGCGCACGCGGCTTTCGCTGTCGCGCACGGCCTGCATCAGGCGTCCCAGGCGGGAGGTCACCAGCATGCGGGAGATCACCAGTGCGCCCATCAGGCAGAGCATGGTGAGCACAAACAGCCCTATGCGGGTGCTGTCAGCCGTAATGCTGAAGCCGGCTATGGTCTTGAAGTCAGTCAGGCCGTTGTTGCCGCCGAAGCCCAGTTCATTGAGGAAGAACATCAGCATCAGCGCGTAGGTCAGGGCCTGAGTGATGATGGACATATAGACGCCGGACACGCGGGAGGCAAAGGTAAAGACACCAAACAATGCTGCCAGCGCCGCCGGTACCAGCAGGGACAGCAGCAGACTGGGCAGCAGATAATGCGAGCCCTCCCAGTACCAGGGCAGCTCCTGCCAGTTTAGGAAGACCATGAAGTCAGGCAGCTGCGAGCCGTATACGCCCTGCGTGCCTATATTCAGGGTCAGATGCATGCCCAGGGCATAGGCGCCCAGGGCAAAGAAGGCACAGTGGCCCAGACTTAAAATACCCAGGTATCCCCAGATGAGGTCCAGTGACAGGGCGGCTATGGCATAACACATATATTTGCCGACCAAAGTCACTACGTAAATTGAGACCAGTCCGCAGGCCGCTCCTATGCTGACTGCCAGCATGACCGCGAGCAGTACCAGCAGGCAGATTCTGCTGCCGCGGTCGAGCAGACCTTCCTGCAGCTTGAGTTCTTCCATAGATCAGGCCTCCACTGCTCTGCCGCGCTGCGGGAACAGACCGCGCGGGCGTTTTTGAATAAAGATGATCAGGGCAATCAATATGACTATCTTGGAGAGCATGGCACCGGACAGCGGCTCCAGCAGTTTGGAAGCCATACCCATGATCAGGCCGCCGCACAGCGTACCCCACAGATTGCCTACACCGCCGAAGACCACCACCATGAAGGTGTCGACAATGTAGTTCTGACCTAAATTTGGTCCTACATTGGTGATCTGACTTAAGGCTACACCGGCCATACCGGCGGCACCCGAGCCCAGACCAAAGGTCAGGGCATCCACCCGCGCGGCCCGGACGCCCAGGGCACGGGCTATGGCGCGGTTTTGGGACACGGCGCGCACTTCCAGACCCAGACGGGTGTGATTGATGATGAATAAAATCAGGGCAAAAGTCAGAATACAGAAAACAATAATGCACAGACGGCTTAAGGTCACGCTGAAGTTTTCAGTGATTTGCAGCGAGCCCTGCATAAAGGCCGGAGTCTGTACTGCCCGGTTTAAGGGCGAGAATATAGTGCGCACTGCCTGCTGCAGTATCAGGCTCACACCAAAGGTGGCCAGCAGGGTTTCCAGCGGTCTGCCGTAAAGTTTGGAAATCACCGTGCGCTCGATCAAAATGCCCACCAGACCGCTGACCACAAAGGCGCAGGGTATGGACAAGATGAGCGCCAGTCCCGGAGAGCCGGGCAGCAGCTGCTGCAGTACCCACACACAGTAGGCACCGATCATGATGAGCTCGCCATGGGCCATGTTGATGACCCCCATCACACCAAAGGTGATGGCCAGACCAATGGCGGCCAGAATAAGCACTGAGCCCAGGCTCAGGCCGAAGAAGAGATTGCTGGCTACGTCAGCGCACTTGTGATAGAAGCTCACCGTGCCGGCAGCTGAGGCGGCAGCGGCAGCCACTTCAGGATAAGAGGTGTTGTCCTCAAACTGATGCAGGGCCTGCAGGGCAGCAGAAGAGCCCTTGTCCTCGAGCAGCTCCACCGCGCGCAGCTGTTCCTGCACACCGGCCTTAGGGTCGCGGGCCATGGCCATGGCGGCAGCCACCTTAAGATCCTGGTAAATGGCCTGCACACTTTCCTGATAGGCCAGAGCGTTGAGCTCATCCAGGGATGGCAGCTGAGCGCCTGGTTCGAGAAGCGAGCGCACGGCCCGGGCCCGGTCAGCTTCATTTTCACTTCTCAGGGAATAAGCTGCCATTAAGGCGGCAATCTGCGTACGCTGGGCCGTACTGGTCCCGACGCGTTTTAATCCCTTGGAGGAGTTTAAGCTTTCCCCGCCCTCCAGACTGATAAAAGTACCGTCGTCTGCTGCCTGATAGATCCCGCCAGACCTGCTGACATAAAGTCTTCCGGCGGCCAGTTCCTGCAGCAGAGCGGCACTGCCTGTATCAAGATTCTGCCCCAGCTGCTCAATTAAGGCATCGCGATCCTTGACCCGGCTGCTGGACAGCGCCGCCTTCACGGCGCCGTCGGAGGCCAGCAGATCCTCCAGCGGGGCAGCCCCCGCCGGAGAAAGGCTGATCAGGCCCAGCAGCAGAGCGAGGATAAGCGGCAGGCACCGGCAAAATTTCAGCATGTGCACCTCGTCTTCCCAACTCTCTTTACATTACAACTGCCAACTTGTTCTTACTCTTCAGCGCCGGACATGCACTTTTGAGTCTTGACGTTGTAATTGCCGCAGTTGATAGGATCGGTCCAGTCGGCTTCCAGATCCTTTGAACCCTCCAGGAAGTCACTCCAGGCGTCGCCGGCAACTTCACCGTCGGATTCCCAGACGATCTGGAACTGGCCGTCTTCCTGAATTTCACCTATAAAGACAGGCTTGGTGATGTGATGGTTGGGCAGCACTTTGGCGGTACCGCCGGAGAGATTGGGAGTCTCCAGACCCACTATGGACTTGAGCACTTCATCCACATCGGTGGTGCCGGCCTTTTCCACAGCCTTGACCCAGAGATTGAAACCTATATAGGTGGCTTCCATGGGATCGTTGGTCACGCGGCCTTCATCACCAATATAGTCATGCCACATCTTGATGAACTCGGCATTTTCCTCGGTGTCAATACTCTCAAAGTAGTTCCAGGCAGCCAGATGGCCTACCAGCGGAGCGGTATCTATACCGGAGAGTTCCTCCTCACCCACAGAGAAAGCCATGACCGGGATGAAGTCGGCACCTACACCCTGATTGGCCAGCTCGCGGTAGAAAGGCACATTGGAGTCACCATTTAAGGTGGAGATCACAGCAGTCTTCTTGCCCTGGGAACCAAAGCCCTTGATCTGTGAGATAATGGACTGCCAGTCAGAGTGGCTGAAGGGAGTGTAGTTAATCATGATGTCTTCATCAGCTACACCATGGTCCTTCAGATAAGCTTCCAGAATCTTGTTGGCAGTGCGCGGGAACACGTAGTCAGTACCGACTAAGGCAAAACGCTCAATGCCCAGATCCTCCAGCAGATAGTCCACGGCAGGAATAGACTGCTGATTGGGAGCGGCACCAGTGTAGATGATGTTGCGGGAAGATTCCTCACCCTCATACTGCACCGGATAGAAGAGTAATCCGTTCAGCTCTTCAAACACGGGCAGTACGGCTTTGCGGGAGACTGAAGTCCAGCAGCCGAAAACCACAGCCACTTTGTCCTGGCTCAGCAGCTCACGGCTCTTCTCTGCAAAGACCGGCCAGTCGGAGGCAGGATCAACCACTACTGCTTCCAGTTTACGACCCATCACGCCGCCTTTCTTGTTCTGCTCATCGATCAGCATCTGCACAGTGCTTGACAGGGTGCTTTCACTAATGGCCATGGTGCCGGACAGTGAATGCATCACACCAACCTTGATTACATCGTCGGCTGCGTAAGCGGAGGATAAGAGGATGCCGGCCAGAGCTGCGGCCAGAGTGCTGTTTCTTAAAGTGTTGCTAAGCATAAGCTCTCCTGTTTCTTCTCGATTAATGGTGCCTGCCGCCGCCGTTCTCAGCAGCAGGTTTATCGCAGTATAGACATAAAAAGTCCTGTTTTGGGTCAATGTGCACTAAGCAGGCACTGATCACTTAATCTGTGCGTTTTTTCACGTTTTTGGATCATAAGTGTGAAGTTCTTCAAGATTTAGCGGTGCATAGTCCTCAAAAAAGGGCGGTAAGACCACAAATCAGCGGCGCAAACGTTTGTAAAATCTGCAGAACCCCAGTCAGAAAGGGCAGAAAAAAGAGGAACAGTGCAGCTTTTTGGGCACAGATAAGAGGCAGACGGCGGCGTCCTGATTGAATTGTGTGCAGCAGCTGTGAGCTGATGAATAGCAATCTGCAGCCGGATTCAAGGCATGAGCAAATTATTTAACAGCCTGAGCTGCTGCAGGAGAGTTGGATTCAGTTAAAGTTTTTCCTGCGGTGTGGTTGATAAAAGGAAACACCGCAGTTTTACTTTAAGCCAAAGCCTGCCCGTCTGCACAAACCTGCTTCACATCTTAAAAACATCAAAGGTTAAAAAAGTGTAGAAATGGTAAATACCAGTACAACCTGAGATCTACGCTGTCAGGCAGGTGGGATCCGGGGCGTACAAGTTGTGAGATTTTCCAGTTATACCAGCTTTCAGTGAGTGTGCCGTCCTCTGATGTTGCAAGGCCGAGACGGAGCTGAGCCCAGTAACGCCTGAGATCTCAGCCGTCATTTCCTTTGCTGTGCGATCTGCAGCGGCTGCAGGATCTTGCCCACATCATCTGAGATCAGGCATCCGGCGTGCAGGAGCTGCGAGATCCGGTGAAAAATAAGCAGGCTGTTTGTCCTGCAGTGCCAATGTCAAATGCTGGCAGCGCTTAAAAAGCAAAGATTAAAAAAGTGTAGAAATGGCAAATGCCTGTACAAGGTGAGATCTACGCTGTCAGGTAGCTGAGATCCGGGGCGTACAACCTTAATTTCCCGATTTGATCTCAACTTGATATGAGCTCCCCCTCACAATCTT
>CAYRIZ010000032.1:0-22499 GCA_964424565.1 uncultured Enterobacterales bacterium | reverse complement strand
AACCCCTTGCTGGAAGTGGGTTTAACCGGGAAATTTAATCCCGAAAGTCGAGTAAATAAAATAAATACCAACAAAACACGTGTAAAAAGAGAGCATCTAATGAAAACTTTAGATCTGCTGCAAAATGGCCAGAGCGCCGTGGTCAAGGCCGTACACGGGGAAAATACCTCGCTGCGCCGCCGTCTGCTTGATATGGGCATTACCAAAGGCACGGAAGTATCCCTGGTCCGTACTGCCCCGCTGGGCGATCCCATAGAACTGTCTCTGCGTGGTTATTCCCTGACCATACGCAAGAGCGATGCCCACCTGGTGGAGGTACACTGATATGGCAGAAAAATCATTACAAGTAGCATTAATAGGCAATCAGAACTCAGGTAAAACCACTCTGTTCAATGCTCTGACCGGTGCTAATCACTATGTAGGCAACTGGCCTGGTGTTACCCTTGACAAGGTTGTGGGCCGGGCCAAAGATGCGCACATGACCATAGTTGACCTCCCTGGTCTGTATTCACTTTCTCCTTACTCTCCTGAGGAAATAGTCTCCCGCAATTACCTGCTCTCCGGCGACTACGATGTGGTGGTCAATGTGGTGGATGCCACCCACCTCGAGCGCGGTCTGGCCCTGACCTGCCAGCTGATGTCCTTCAACACCCGCGTGGTGGTGGCCCTGAACATGATGGATCTGGTCAAGGAGCAGGGTATAGAGATCAACGTCAAGGCCCTCTCCGAGAGCCTGGGCGTACCGGTGGTGCCTATATCCGCCGCCCGCGACAGCAACTTTGAGGCTCTGCTGAATGTAATCAAACAGTCGGCCGCCGATCCTGTGCCTGAGCACCGTCAGGTTTATGCCGATGATGTAACTGCAGCCATCAGACAGATTAAGGATATGCTGCCGCAGGGCAGAACCGGCCGCGGCGGCAGCTTTATAGCCGCTTCCCTGCTGGAGCGCGACAAGATCTACTGTCAGGAACTGCAGAATGATGAGCTCGATGTAGCCCTGGTCAATCTGCGCGCTTCCCTGGAAGGCAGCTACAGCGATGATCTTGAGAGCATCATGGCCTCCCAGCGCTTTGATTTTGTGGACCGTGCCGTCAAGGCCTCAGTGAAGAGCACCGTTACGGCCGCCCGTACCTTCTCACAGCGCCTGGACAATATTCTGACCCACAAATATCTGGCTCTGCCCATATTTGCCGTCATAGTCTATGTGGTCTACTACCTGGCCGTGAGCACTGTTGGTACCTGGGGTACTGATTACGCCAATGACGTGCTGTTTGGTGAATATGCCACCGGCGCTGCCGAAAGCCTGCTGGAGAGTGCTGATGCTCCGGAGTGGCTGTCCGGTCTCGTGATCGACGGCATCATAGGCGGTGTAGGTGCCGTGCTGGGCTTTGTGCCGCAGATGGTAGTGCTCTTCCTGCTGCTGGCCTTCCTGGAGCAGAGCGGCTACATGATGCGCGTGGCTTTTGTGCTGGACCGCATCTTCCGTCACTTTGGTCTGTCCGGCCGCTGCTTCATCCCCATGGTGATTGCCTCCGGCTGCGGTGTGCCGGCCCTGATGGCCTCCCGCTCCATTGACAATATCAATGAAAGACGCATCACCCTGATCACCACCACTTTTGTGCCCTGCTCAGCCAAGCTGCCTGTGCTGGCCATGATTGCCGCTGCCTTCTTCCCCGAAAGCACCTTTGTGGCTCCGGCCGTTTATCTGCTGGCCATAGCCTCCATTGTGGTCACCGGTCTGATCCTCAAGAAGGAAAGCGCCTTTAAGGAGGAAGTCTCTCCCTTTGTGCTGGAGCTGCCGGATTATCACCTGCCTACCTTGAAGAATATCCTGTACTCCGTCTATGTGCGCTGCAAGGCATTCGTAGTCAAGGCCGGTACCATTATCTTCGCCACTGTGATGCTGGTGTGGTTCCTCTCAAGCTTCAACTTCACCGATGAAGGCTTTGCCATGACTGAGGTGGGTGACTCCATGCTCGCCGCCATAGGCTCCGCCATAGCCTTTATCTTCATTCCGCTGGGTTTTGCTTCCTGGCAGTCAGCTGTGGCCATAGTTACCGGTCTGCTGGCCAAGGAAAATGTAGTGGGTACTCTGGCTGTGCTGCTGGGTCTGGGTGAAGTAGCCGAGGATGACGCCGGTCTGAGCGCTGCCCTGCAGGGTGAGTTCTCCTCTTCTGCCGCCGCTCTGGCCTTCCTGGCCTTCAATCTGTTCTCCACCCCCTGCATTGCCGCTCTGAGTGCCATGAAGAGACAGCTGGCCTCCGGCCGCATGTTTGCCTTTGCTGTGGTTTACATGCTCTGCTGGGCTTATGCCCTGGCCCTGATGATTTACAATCTGGGCGGCTTTGTCACCGGTCAGGTTCCTTTTGGCGCCGGCACTATGGTGGCTCTGGTGATCCTGGCAGTGATCCTGTTCTTCATCTTCAAGCCTGAGCGCAATAAGGGCAATATGCTCAAGATTGCCTCCCGGAACGTTTAATCTAATCGTTTCCAAACTGCAGGTGCCGCGGATCTCCGCGGTACCTCTGCCAAACAGGCCTCAGCCTCAGTGCCGGGGCCTTGTTGTCTCTGCCGGCACTGCTGTGTCCCGGTAGAAATTCCCCAAAGCTTCAAATCCCTGCACGATCCCAAGTCACCGGCTGCATTTGCCCTGTCTGTTTTGGCGTACCGTCTGCTATTGTTGCATGTACCCGGCTGTTCCCAAACCAGTGCTGCAGACGCCTGCTGCAAAAGTTGAGGGCATCACCGGGGAATTTGCGGGCAGCAGGCCGCATTGCTGAGCATCAGAGTTGGGCGTAGAATGAGTTATCAGCCTAAAATTTAGTCGGAGTATTTCATGCTGCACAAAATAATCGCCATAATTCTGCTTTCTTTTCTGACGGCTGTCTGCCCCTGCTCTGCCTGGGCTGATGATGAGCAGTTTACAGCTGCAGATCTCCCTGCAATCAGAACCCTGGCTGAACAGGGAGATGATGAGGCGCAGGAAGTCTTAGGTTACTTATATGTCAATGGCCTGGGGGTGCGCCAGGATTATGCTCTGGCCCGGCTGTGGTATGAAAAGGCAGCAGTGCAGGGCAATGCTGAGGCACAGGCCAAATTAGGTGCCTTTTATATGGATGGCCTGGGTGGCCGTAAGGATTATGTGCAGGCGCGGCTGTGGTGGGAAAAAGCCGCCGCCATGGGACATGCTGATGCGCAGACTGGATTGGGATTCCTGTTCCTAAATGGCTTTGGAGTGCCCCTGGATTACGCTCGGGCCAGGCAGTGGTTTGAAAAGGCGGCAGCACAGGGAGAGTCCTATGCTCAAACCAGTCTGGGGGATTTGTACTTCAATGGCTGGGGTGTGCGCCAGGATTACGATCAGGCCAGGCAGTGGTGGGAAAAGGCAGCCGCGCTGGGAAACAGCCTGGCTCAAACCAACCTGGGCAGCTTGTATGAAAATGGCAGAGGAGTGCGCCAGGATTACACTCAGGCCCGGCTGTGGTATGAAAAAGCAGCAGAGCAGGAAGAGCCGGCGGCTCAAATTTGTCTGGGGATCTTATACGCCAATGGCTGGGGTGTACGCCAGGATTACGATCAGGCGCGGCTGTGGTTTGAAAAGGCTGCAGTGCAGGGCAATGCTGATGCGCAGGTCAGATTAGGTGCCTATTATATGAATGGCTATGGCGGACATCAGGATTATGCCCTGGCCCGGCTGTGGTGGGAAAAGGCTGCCGCGCAGGGAGATGCCGGTGCGCAGGCGGGATTGGGTATCCTGTACGAAGAAGGCGTGACTGTGCGTCAGGATAAAAAAACAGCCAAAGAGTACTACAGCAGAGCCTGCAGGCTGGGATCTCAGGAGGGATGCAACGGCTATCGCCGACTCAATGCAGCAGGGTATTAACTGACAATCAGATCTGAAGTCCTATACTAAGATGGCTGCTCCAGACGCCTTGGAGCAGCCACTCCGCCTGAGCCTCCGCAGCACCTTCCAAAACCTCTTTACCCACTCTCTTTTCTTTCCATCCTGCTCCTGAGCATGATCTCAACCTCAATACACTGTCCATTACTCAAGCCGGCCGGGCAGGGTACATAAACTGCGTATTTACTGAAAGCGGGAAAGGGCGGGAGGCGTACTGCCGGAAAATTCCCTGCACGGCGGATAATAAAAAGGCCGCCTCTGCGGCAGCCTTTGGATCATTTTGCTTCAGAATTTGATTTGTAGCTTATTCAGCCTCACTCTCAGCGGTGGCAGGAGCTTCAACTTCCACTACGGCAGCATCTGCATTGGAGTGAATTCTGGTGTTGCCTATGGTCTCGGAGTAGCTCAGCGGCTGAGGCATTTGATCCGGCGGATTGCCCTTCATGGGATCCCAGCCGAGGACCAGCAGGTACACACCAAAGCCGATCACAAAGGCAAAGGGAATATGCCAGCCGTAACGCAGCCAGTTCATGAAGGAGCGGGCCTTGTTGAACTTATCGCACACTGCAACGCCGGCTGATGAACCAAACCAGATCATGGAGCCGCCGAAGCCCACGGCATAAGACATCAGCGGCCAGTCATAACCGCCCTTGATGAGGCACAGCTGGGTCAGCGGAATATTGTTGAACACGGCAGATACGAAGCCTATGGCCATGGTGGACAGAATGGAGGCATCAGGCACGGACTCTATGGGTACCAGTTCGGCGCAGAAGACCAGAGCAACCAGGAATACGGTACTGTCGTAGGATTCAGCGGCTGACCTTAAGTTGATCCTGGTGAGCAGCATGCCTAGCAGGATGGCCAGCCAGATACCTATGGCCGGCAGCTCAAACAGGTAATTGAAGGCTATGGCACCAACCAGGATCAGTCCCACCACGATCAGCTTGTTCCTGTCCACGCTGACATTTTCCAGCACTTCAGTTTCCAAAGCGGAGTATTTATGCTGCTGCCGGGCTGCAAAGAAGGCGACTATGATGATGGCCACCACAGCCGGCAGGAAAGCCTGGGCCAGTACCAGCGGATCCTTGCCGTAGATCCAGATTAAGGTAGTGGTGGTGTCACCTACTACTGATCCGCTGCCGCCGGCATTGGAAGCGGCGCAGATGGCGGCTACATAACCTATATGCACCTTGCCCTTGAACAGCGCAGCGGCTATGGTGCAGCCGATCATGGCGGCAGCTATGTTGTCCAGGAAGGTACTCAGGCAGAAGATCATGAACAGCAGCAGCATGCAGCCCAATATCCCGGAAGGCAGGAAGCGCGGCAGAATATCCGGGAACTTTGAATCCTCAAAGATCTTGGCCAGCACGGCAAAGCCGGGCAGCATCAGGGCCAGGTTCAAATAAGTGTTCCAGGAGCCCTTGATGAACTCACCTTGTTCATTGGTGTAGCCAAAGAGTTTGGTGATAATGGAGAAGCCGTCGGTAAACTCGTATTTAAACAGGCACAGCACTACCAGACCGGTCACTGCTACCTGACGGGTTTTGTTGTAGAAGATGGCAACGCCTACCAGCATAAAGGCAAAGATGATCATCTCATAGCGCACCCCGAACAATGAGACGCGGGTAAAGAAAGGATCATCGGCAGCGCAGGCACTAAAGCTGGCCAGAAGAGCGGCCGCAGGCAGCAGCTTCAACAATAAATGGCGCATGATTTACTCCTTGTGCTCCTTGTCTGCTGTTCTTTGGGCCTCGGATGCGGCTGTTTCGGCAGCAGCTGCTGCGGGGGCAGGATCTTCTGCTGCATTCTCTGCAGTTTCGGTGGTCTGTACAGTCTCGGCAGTGCCTTCTATTACTTCAGCAGGCACAGGCTCAGACTGCTCTGCTGCCTCTGCAGCTGCAGAATCGGCGGCGGAAGCAGCTGCTGCTGTTTGGGCTTTCTTCTTTTTCCTGGATTTGGGAGTGACTGCGGCCAGCAGGAGGGTGGGGGCATCCTTGTATTCTTCATGCAGGGACAGACGCTGAATCCAGACCCAGAAACCTATGACTATGAAGTGGGCAAAGATTATGCGGGCCACAATCAGGCCGTAATCCAGGAACAAAGCGAATACTGCCACGCTGACCACCGGACCCAGACCCCAGCCGAACAAAGCTATGGCGGCGGGGAAACCCTGGCGGGCTATGGAAACCTGGCGGGTGAAGTTCTCATAGAAAAATACAGCCAGCGCACCAAAGGTGATAAAGATGCCGATGAGGAACATGGCCTGATTGAGGGTCAGAGCCATGAACAGCATACCTATCATGTAGATCAGGATATCCTGCTCATATATGCTCTTGGCGCCGTAGCGGGGAACAAGATAGCGGATGAGCAGAATGCCTGCTGCGGAAGCTGCAAGGAAGCAGGCTATGAATACACCTGCCACTATATAGAGATTACTGTCAAGATAGACTGCAAACAGCGGCAGTCCGGCCAGGATGGCGACCATGGATCCGGCACAAATGTAGCCTACGGCTGCAAATACGCCGAATTTGGTCAGCGAAACACAAGAGTGCATAAAACCTTCCTAAAAATATTGAACACCGTCACATTATAAGACTCAAAGGCGCAAAAGATTTTCAAAACCACGGGGCTACCGCAAATATTTTTAGTGTAAAAATTATTGATCTGATTTCTTGGGGCCGCTGCAGAAACTCAGCCTGCATAAGCTGCAAACTGCCTGGTTTTCATCAGATCTTCACCGCTCGTCCGTCCTCCGGCGGGATGAGGCTGCGCTCGCTCCTGGTACCGGCAGCATCCCTCCTGGCTCACGCGTCTGGGAGATAGGGCAGACTGCCGCCCTCATTTCCTCTCCTTACCTCGCTCAATACCGTCATCACCGCCTTTTTTCGGTTTTTAGCTCTCTTAAGTCTGCTCTCCCGGGCCGGCTGCTGCACTGCAGCCTCAGGCAGGTCTGACGAGCGGTTTCTGTTGCCGTCTGCGGGGGCATGTCTTTGGAGCACTGTTGATGAAAACAGCGGCGGGGGATTTTGGCCAAAGCCTTGAAAAAACAGGAAATTTCCCAAATTTCTTTAAAACTTTTTCCCCTTGCTGTGCTGCCGGGCACAGGGCCGGGACTGCAGGCTGCGGCGGGCAGATTAAAGAGGATGCCTGCGCCCCTGCCGGCGGCAGGCAGTATAGCCGCCAATATCACGGGCATGGGGTTGTTTATGTTTGATGTCTTGAAGATTGCAGCAGAACAGGACAAAGACTTTCTGCAGCGGGCCGCCGCACGCATGGAGGAGGCGATGGGCCCGGTGATTTTAAAGGCCATGCGTGATCCCGAGGTCAACGAGATCATGCTCAACTGCGATGGCGAACTTTATATAGAAGGCCTGCATTTTGGCATGCGTCCCCTGGGCAGCATAGACAAGGTCAGTGCCTACACTATAGTCAAAACCCTGGCTTCACTGGTACATCAGAATTTAGATGCCAGACACCCGCTGCTCAGCGGGGAGATCCCCTTTAATGGTTCCCGCATTGAAATTCAGATCCCGCCGGTGGTCAGGTCACCGAGTTTCACCATCCGCAAGCACAATGCGCTGTCGCTGCCGCTGTCCAGGTTGATCGCAGACGGCATGCTCACTGCCGCTGAAGGCGATTTTCTGCGCCAGGCGGTTAAAGGCAGGCTGTCCATCATAGTCTCTGGCGGTACCGGCACCGGCAAAACCACCCTGGTAAATGCGCTGCTCAATGAACTGTCAGAGCTCTGTCCTGACGATCGCGTCATCAATGTAGAGGATACAGCCGAGCTTAAGGTAAAGGCGGCCAATCGTTTAAATCTGCTTACCGCAGCCGGGGTGGGCATGGATGCCCTGCTGCGTTCGGCACTGCGTTCCCGCCCCGACCGTATTGTGGTGGGGGAGATCCGCGGGGCGGAGGCACTGGATCTTATAGATGCCTTCACCACCGGGCACAGCGGCGGCCTGGCCACCGTGCATGCCGGCTCCGTGGAGCAGGCCTTAAAGAGGCTGACACTGCTGATTTCCCGCAATCCCTCGGCTCCGCGGCTGATTGAACCTGCCGTGGCCGAGGCGCTGGATATTGTAGTGCAGCTGGAGCGCAGACCCCGCCGTCACGTTGCTGCCATAGCCCGGATACAGGACTTCCGGGAGGGGCAGTTTGTTTTTCAACATCTGGAGTTCAAAGCCTGAGGTTCCTATGAATAGAAATATCCGTAATCAGTCCATGCTGCGGCTTGCCGCCGGCATACTGCTGCTCATGTTTTATCTGACCGTCAATCAGGTGCAGGCCTCGGAAACCACCGGCAATACTCTGCCTTATGAAGACTGGCTGCGTACGCTGCAGCAGTCTCTGACCGGCCCGGTGGCTTTTTCCGTAGCCCTGATCGGCATTGTCTGCTGCGGTGCCACGCTGATCTTCGCCGGCGGGGAAATAGGCCGCTTCATGCGCTCTTTGATCTACATCATCATGGTCATGACCATGCTCATCGGAGCCAACAGCCTGATGACCCGTTTTTTCAACGGCGCCTCCATAGGTGAGGTGCAGGAGGAAAGCACGGAGGTAATGGCCGCAGCAGCGGCAGCCGACAACAGCAGCAATTTGTTTGCAAACGTCAGTGCCGAGCTGCCCGGTGATGTCTGCTCCGGAGCGGTGCCGGCCCTGCAGCTGAGGGATCTGCTGCCCTCTGATGATTCTGCCGGGATCAGGCTGCAGCCTTATCAGCAGCTGCAGCAGGATCTGCTCGGCCTGGAGCGCAAGGCCATGACTGTGTAAGTACATACAGTCCTGTTTTGAGGTGTGCCTGCCCATACGCCCTGCTGCTGAAAGCCTTCTGCTAAATAAGCCTGTGTGCAGGAGAGCTTTCAGGCAGGGTTTTCTTTTATCCCTTCTTCTGCCGAAAAAAGGAGAAAACCGCATGGAACTTAAAAAACACACGGTCTATCAGGCCCTGCATGAGCAGCATCAGATTTTGGGCTGCGATCGCGAGCTGACGCTGCTGTTGTGCCTGATCTGCTTTGCCCTGGGCTTCTGCTCGGCCTCAGTGAAGACGGCTGTGCTGTGTCTGCTGATTTTTGCCGCCGGCTTTTATCTCTTGCGTCTGATGGGACGCAATGATCTGCTGCTGCGGCAGGTCTTTGTCAGACAGCTGCACTACAAGGACTGGTACTGTGCCCAGGCACAGCTGGGCGATAAGGGAGGCAAACACTATGAGTGACAGTGCAGCCGCCACCCTGGCGGTATGTCTGGCCGCGGCAGTGCTGTGCCTTATAGCCGCCTTCCTGCTCCTGCTGGCCATGCAGAGGCGCACGGCGCGGGTCAGCCGCGGGGCTTTCTGCGATCTGCTGGACTATGCCACCGCCGCCGATGAAAGTGTGATTGTGATGAAGAACGGCGCTTTGCTGCGCTGCTATGAGATCTTTCCGCAGGATTTGTCCCATCAGGAGGCTTCGGCGCTGCAGCATGTGCGGGAACTGACCTCGCGGGCGCTGCTCAAGCTGGGCGGACAGTGGTGTTTTCAGCTGGATGCCGTCAGAACCCCGGATGAAAATTACCTGCCGCAGATGTACTCGGACAATGACACCATAGTGCTGCTGGACAAGCTGCGCCGCAGTACCTTCAGGACAGATCAGAGTTTTAAGACCCACTTTTTTCTCTGTCTTACCTATATAGGAGAATCCTCCACCCGCCACACCCTCGAGGCCCTGATGCTGGCCGATCAAAGTGCAGCAGATCAAAATGCCGTAGCCCGCACCACTGCTCTGATCGAGCAGTTCAAATCCCGCTGCGACAGCGTGACCGATACGCTCTCGCTTACCATGCGCCTGCAGCTGCTGCGCCTGGAGGAAAGCGGGGAGCACACGGCATTGTCCTACATTCACTCCGTCATCACCGGCAAAATGCTGCATCTGCAGTATCCCAAGGTGCCCTGCTATTTGGATGCTCTGCTGTCCACGGCAGATTTTGAGACCGGACTGACCCCGCGCATAGGCAGTCTTTATATAGCCGCCGTGGCCGTGGACGGTCTGCCCTCACAGTCTTATTTCGGCATCTTAAATGAGCTCTCGCAGCTGCCCTGTGCCTGCCGCTTTCATACCCGCTTTTTGTGCTTTGATGATTTGCAGTCAGCCTTCTGGCTGGAGAAATACCGCCGTTTCTGGAAGCAGAAATCCAAAGGCATACTGGCGCAGATCTTCAATCTGCACGGCCGCGTCAATGCCAATGCTACCGCTCGGGTGGAGGAGATAGATGAAGCCAGGGCCCGTCTGGACGCCCATGAGGAGATTTTCGGCGCCTACACCGCAGTGGTGATCCTCATGCAGGAAGATCTGGATACGCTGCAGGAATACGCCGGTCTGGTGGTCTCCAGACTGGAAGATCTGGGCTTTGGGGCCCGCATAGAGACAGTCAATTCAGTGGAGGCCTACCTGGGATCACTGCCGGGGCAGATTAAGGAAAACCTGCGCCGGCCGCTGGTCTCGCAGGCCGTGCTTACCGATTTTCTGCCGCTGTCCCTGCCCTGGGAGGGGGAGCGTTATGCGCCCAGCCCGCTGTTTGCCCCCGGCTCCGGTCCGCTGATGCAGGTGCGCACCCACGGCAAGGGCCGCTTTTATTTAAACCTGCATGAACAGGATCTGGGCAATACCATAGTCATAGGGCCGCCGGGAGCCGGCAAATCGGTGCTGCTGGAAGCCCTGGCCGCCAATTTCCTGCGCTATAAAAAAGCCAGGGTGTTTGCCTTTGACAAGGGCTGGTCCTTTTATGCCCTGACCCGGGCTGCCGGCGGGGATCATATAGTGCTGGAAAATATGCAGAGCGCCTTCTGCCCGCTTTATGACCTCGATCAGGGGTCCAATCTCGATTACGGGCTGAATTTCTGCGAGATGCTCTGCCGTATGTCCGGCGTTTCCATTACGGCGGCGCAGCGGCTGGAGCTGACGCAGAACCTGCAGCTGCTGCTGGATCGCGATGCAGAAGAGCGCACGCTGTCCGATCTCTATCTGCTGCTCTCGGACAATGAGCTCAAGGATGCCGTGGCGCCTTATACCCTGCTGGGCAATGCCCATGCCATATTGGATCACTGCAGCAATCCGCGCTTTGACAAGGAACTGACCTGTTTTGAGTGCGGCTCCATCTTTGAAAATTCCCAGCGTTTTTCCCTGCCGCTGCTCAAACAGCTCTTTCATTTGATCGAGGGCAGTTTTGACGGCAATCCGGTGATGATTCTGCTGGATGAAGCCTGGATGATGCTGCGCGATCCCATATTTGCCGCTGAACTGCTCAAGTGGTTCAAGACCCTGCGCAAACACAATGTGCTGGTGGTGCTGGCCACACAGTCGCTGACCGATCTGGCCTCCTCCTCACTGTTTGAGGTCTTCCTCGAATGTGCCAAGACCAGGATCTTTCTGCCCAATTTCGATGCCGGCAGCGCCGTGCTGCGTCCGGTCTATCAGAAGATGGGACTGCTCGAGAGCGAACTGGAGGCGGTGATTCACGGGCTGCCCAAGCAGGATTATCTGCTGCACAAGGGCCGCTGCAGCGTGCAGTTCTCGCTGGAGCTGTCGCCTGAGGAGATCCGCCTGTACTCCTATGCCGGCGTCAACTGCGCCGCTGCCGTCAATGAGGAGCTGGCCGCCCACGGCCGGCATTTCTTCCTGCAGGAGCCTGAACATGAAAAAAGTGCTTAATTCCCCTAAGGCCTCCGGTCTGGAGGCGGTAAATCTGGCGGTGTCCTACCTCAAATCAAGGCTGGCTCTGCTGCTTCTGGCGCTGCTCTGCGCCGCTTTCGGGTTCATCAGCCTGGGCGCCTATATAGTGCTGGCCGAGCGTTCCAACCTGGTGCCCTATCTGGTGACGGTGGATCGGCAGGGCGTAGTGCTGCATCAGGGCACCCTCAATGCTCACCGGGAAGTGCCGCCGGCGGCAGTGGCTGCCGTATTGAGCCGCTTTGTGCAGGATGTGCGCCGGGTCAGCAGCGACAGTCAAATGCAGACGGCGGCCATAACCTCAGCCTACAGCCATATACGCGACGGCTCTCAGGCCAAAGTGGAGCTCGATCAGTATTTTCGCAGCAGCAATCCCTTTGAGCGCGGGCGCCGCGAGCGGGTGGACGTGATCATAGCCAATGTGATCGCCCAGACCGGCTCCACTTATCAGATCGACTGGGTGGAAAAGAAAAGCGTGGAGCAGGTTTCCTCCAGCCGCAGTATGCGGGCTTTGATCTCCTACACCTTGGGGCCGGTGGATGATCTCAGTGCCGACAATCTGCTGCTCAACCCGCTGGGGATCTATGTAGAGGATTTTGTGGTCAGTGAAGTGATTATTTAATCAGGGAGTGTCTTGTATGTATGCAGTGTTTTCCAAAGAGTGCCGCGGGGCGCTGATCCTGCTGGGCCTGGGTCTGGCCGGCGGAGTGTCTCCGGCGGCAGCCGACAGTGCCTATGAGGTCTATGCTCAGTCGGCAGAGCCGGATTATCTTACCGCCGACAATTTTCAAACCCTCGATCGTTTGGAGCAGATCAATCAGCGCGGCAGCGGGGGACTGGGACTGGCCGGCTCCGTGCGCCGTCCAGGTGAGGTGGTCTTTGCCTACGGTACCTCCAGACCGGAAATTATCTGTCAGGTGCTGGAGCTGACGGACATAGGTTTTGCCCCCGGGGAGAGCATCAATTCAGTGCAGATTGGCGATGCTGCCCGCTGGTCCGTGCAGACGGCCATCTCCGGCAGTGCCGGCGGCGGGCAGCAGCATTTGATCATCAAGCCTTTTGACAGCGGGCTGAAAACCTCGCTGGTGGTGACCACCAATGAGCGCACCTATCATCTGGGGCTGAAATCCTCACTGGCCGGCTTTATGCCTATGGTGCGTTTTTCCTATCCCGAGGATGAAATCAAGGTTTTAAATCAGCAGGAAATACAGGCCCGGGACTACAAAAAGCGCAATACAGTCACCGGCACCACAGTCACGGTGGACAACCTCAACTTCAACTATGAGATCAGCGGCGACGAGAAATTAAAGCCGCTGCGGGTATTCAATGACGGCAGCCGCACCTTTATTGAGCTCAAACCGGAAACTGCAGGCAAAACCCTGCCGGCGCTGCTGGTAGTGCATCAGGAGGGCGGCTTCTTCAGCGAGGTCAAGCTCTCGGTGGCCAATTACCGTTTCAACGGCAGCCGTTTCATTCTGGACGGCGTGCCTGATCATTTGCGGCTGCTGCTGGGCAGTGAAGATGCTTTGACCTGCGATATCAAATTAACTGCGGCCTGAGGGAGGTGAAAATGAACAAAGCAAATCAGCTGCAGCGGCTGCTGCAGGTCTTAATTTTCAGTGCTCTGCTGCTGTGTGCCGGCGGCTGTCAGCTGCCGCGGTCAGCAGGCCATGGGGAGAGCGCGGAGGCTTTTGATTACGCTCAGGCGGTGACTTATATGATCCCCGAGCTGCAGCGGCACTGTGCCTTTGGCAGCGATCTGCTGCAGCTGCAGGCCGCAGAGGGCAGTACAGCCCTGCTGCAGGCGGCAGCCGATACCCTGCGCCGGCACGGCGCGGCAGTAAGTCTGGCTGAGGATGATGAGGCTTTCCTGGCCGGCAGTGAGCTGGCCTTCACTTCCGGCAGCCGGCGCCGGCTGCAGCTTGCCGCCTGCACTATAGGCGACACGGTACTGCTGTCCCTGATGCTGGATGAAGTCACTTTGTACTGCAGTTTTACTGCTTATCACGGACAGGTGCGTCCGGCTTCGGCGGTCAGTGTCATGCGGAGGGCCTATGGAAGTTAAAAATCAAAAGGTCAAGCAGGGGCGCCTGAGCCGCATGCCTCTTTTCATGCTGCTGGGACTGTGCGCTGCCTTACTGATCGCAGCCTTTATCTCCATGCAGGACACGATGCAGGATGATGAGGACAAAACAGCAGACAAGAGCGCCGCCTTGTTTGCCAATGCCCGGGAGCAGGCAGAGCGTCTGCAGGCTCAGGGGCTGGCGGCAGCCAGCAAAAAGCAGGATCCGCCGGCAGAGCCGGTACAGCCGCAGCCGGCAGTGGTCATGGACAGCCTGCAGGGAGCAGAGGCTTTTGAAAGACTGCAGGGCAGAAGGGAGGAGCCGTCCCGGGATGATCCGCAGCAGAAGCTGCGCCAGAGCCGGGAGCAGGCCTTCAGGCAGGCTCTGACGGCAGGCTCTCAGGTACAGGTGCACTTTACCCAGGCCACCACCGGGGGCAGCAGCACTGCCCAGGGCTCGGCCTTAAGTCAGTCACAGCGGGCCGAGCTGGAGCACGGCCGGCAGCAGCTGGCCGATCTGAAGGCCGGAGGAGGACAGGGCAACCCGCTGTCTGCCTATGATGCTCTGGCCACCGGGGACAGTCATGCACTGCCTTACCGGGTACAAAGCGTGGATACGCCCTATATCATCAGGCAGGGCGCGGTAGTGCCGGCAGTACTGCTCACCGGCATCAATTCGGATATCCCCGGCCAGGTAATAGCGCAGACCACCGCCCCGGTTTATGACAGCCCGCTGGGCAATTTTGAGCTCATTCCGCGCGGCTCCAGGCTGCTGGGACAGTATGTCTCGCAGCCGGCCTACGGCACGGAGCGGGTAATGCTGGCCTTCAACCGCATCATCATGCCGGACGGCAAATCCCTGACGCTGGGAGCCATGCCCGGTGCCTCACTGGACGGTTATGCCGGTTTTGATGCCGAGGTGGACAATCATATGATGCGCCTGATCAGCGGAGCCCTGCTGCTCGGCGGCATTACGGCTGCAGTATCGCTGTCGCAGGATGATGTCTACGACGATGACGGTCATATTACTGTTTCCTCGGCCATGACCCAGGCCGTGGGCGCCAGTCTGGGCCGCGTGCTGGCTCAGGTAGTGGAGCGCAATATCAATATCTCACCCACCCTGCAGGTCAAACCAGGTTATGAGTTCAATCTGACCCTGATTAAGGATCTGCGTTTTGACGGCCCCTATCAGGGCTTTGATTATGCTTCTTAAGACAGACGGAGGGCGGAGGGAGGCCCCTCCGCATTGATGATGCAAACTGCAAACAAATTATATGCAGCGGCTGTACTGATGTTCAGCTTCCTGGGGGTACCGGCCCTGGCATCAGGACTGCCGGTATTTGATGCTTCCAATCTGACGGAAATGGTGGTGCAGAAAATTGCCACCATAGAGCAGTGGGGCATAGACAATCAAAAGCAGATTGAACAGCTGCAGCAGCTGCAGCGGGCCAATGATCTGACTGCCGTCAATTCCGCGCTCAATCAGCAGAGCAGCTGGTCGACGGTAAGCAGCGTGTTCGACTCCAGTCTGACGCAGCTTTATGCCGTGCAGTCCCTGTGGCAGGAGTACGAAAAAGCGGCTTCTTTTTTTAGTTCCATGAAAACCACCGATGCCTGGCTGTACTGCCTCAAACAAAACAGCAGCTGCAGCTTTGACCGCTATTTCAAGCTCATAGATGAAAATGTGATTACCGCCAGTCAGGGTGCGGCACAAAATGCGCAGCAGCAGCTGCAGAACCTGCAGCGCAAGACCGAGCTGCTCAAAAGCCTCAAAAGCGAGGCAGTCAAGGTGGAGGGACATGCCGATCTACTGGACAATCTCTCCAAGATCAATGCCGAAACCGCTTCCTCGCTGATTGAGCTCAATGCGCAAAGTGCGCAGCTCATTGAGCTGATCAGTCGGGATCAATTAAATGAAGCCGCCACCCGTCAGGCCCAGCAGGCCAGGCAGGAGGCTTTTGCCGACAAGGGTGATTATCCCGGGGAAAGCCATGTGGATCTCACTCTGCCCACCTCATTCAACTAAGGAGGAACCTCAAGTGCAGATTAAAGTTTCAGCGGCCTGGTGGTACGCCCTGATGCTGCTTGGTCTGCTCTGCGCCCCGGCTGCCTGGGCGGCGGACAGTCAGGATTTCGGCCTGCTGCTGCAGCAGGGTATTGTGAAGACCTCAGTGGAGCTTTTTGAGGCTGAAACCAGCCGGGTGGCGGCAGACATACAAAGCGCCGCCACGCGGCTGTTTTGGATCTTGTGCAGCGTGGCCATAGTGGTCAACGGCATCAAGCTGATCTTCAAGGACGGTGATCTGCAGGCTTTTGTGGCCGTGCTGGTGCGTTTTGTCATCATTATAGGAGTCTTTTATTTTCTGCTGCTCAACGGCGCGCAGATAGGAGCTGAGGTGATCAATTCCCTGACCTCCCTGACTTCCCGCAGCGGCGGCGGGCCGGCTGAACTGGCCGACCGCATCATAGATGTCACCGTGGCCGTACTGCGCTCGGTCAGCCGTACGGAATCGGCCATATCCATCAGTATGCTGACCATGTCGCTTACTCTCATCATTTTTGACTTCATTCTCTTCGGGGTGGTGGCCGGCTGTCTGGTGCTGTATCTGTCTTCCTATATTCTCTGCGTGGTGGGAGTATTTGTGCTGGGTTTTGGAGCGCTGTCCTTTACCAGGCAGTTTGCCGTCAATTATCTGCAGCTCATCATAGCCACCGGGCTGGAGCTGATGACCATGATCCTGATCTGCAATGTAGGCATTTCCGCCATGGACCGCCTGTCCGAATATATTGAAAGTGTGGGCACCACCAGCTTCAGCACGCAGGGAGTACTGCTGCTGTGCGCCGTGCTGCTGTGGTCCACCTCCAGGGTACTGCCGGCCATGGTGGGCTCGCTGATTTCCGGCTTTGACGGCTCAGGCCGCAGCAGCGGCATCTTCCGCGGCTTTATAGCCGAGATCAATCTGCCTGCCGCCCCGATCCGCAAAGCCTTCAGCAGCGGATCATCCGGCCGCCGCCGCTGAAAGGCCGGACACTGCAGACTATAGTCCCAGGGGCGGAGGCAGCACTATTCTGCCCTGCAGTGCCCAATGAAAATGGCTATAAAAAATGTGAAAAAATTAAAGTTTTTGCCTGCTTGCGGCAGGGTTTTGCGGGGCAAAACTTTTAAATCAGCAGCATTTGTGGCTACAATGGCATTTGTCCTGGAAAAGCTTTTTGAGGAGTTTTATGTCTTTAATAGATAAAATCTGGTATGAAAAGAGCCCTGCTGCCTGGCTCCTGTCCCTGCCTTTACGGCCTTTTTCCTGGATTTTTGCCTTTGTCTCCGCCTTCAGAAGAATGCTGTACCGTAACGGTATTTTAAAAAGTACAGCCCCGCTGGTGCCGGTGGTGGTAGTGGGCGGACTGGCTGCCGGCGGCAGCGGCAAAACACCTTTGTGCATAGCCCTGATTAAGGAACTGCAGCGGCGCGGCTTCAATCCCGGCCTGGTATCCCGCGGCTACAAGGCCGACTGCAGCAGCTTTCCCTTCCGGCTGACTGATGAATGCACAGCCGGACAGTGCGGGGATGAGCCTTACTTAATCCGGCATGAGACCGGGGTGGAAGTGGTGATCGATCCCAAACGCGAGCGCGGCGCCCAGTATCTGGCTGATCTGGGGGTAGATGTGATCATCTCAGATGACGGCCTGCAGCACTATTCCATGGATCGCGATGTGGAAATTGCCGTGGTGGACGGATCCCGCATGTTCGGCAACAAATTAATGCTGCCGGCCGGACCGCTGCGCGAGGGCCTGTGGCGCCTCAAAAGCGTCAATACAGTGGTGATCAACGGTGCCGTTTCCAAAATAGGGCGCAATACCATGATGCTGCATCCGCTGCCGCCGCAGCCGCTGGATCGCGAGGAGCCCCGCGTCCTGCCCCGGGGCTGCGGGGTGACCGCGCTGGCCGGCATAGGCAATCCCGGCCGTTTTTATAAAACCCTGGAGGACTGCGGCTATACCATAGAAAGCGTGCTGCACGTATCAGATCACGGGCGCATGGCTGTGGAGAAGATCCGCGCCGCCGCTGCCGTACGGCCGGTGGTCATGACCGCCAAGGACGCTGTAAAATATGACGGCCGCGGCATGCCCAATGTTTTTGTGCTTAATGTAGAGGCTTTACTGGCCCCTTCTTTTTATGATGATGTGGAAAATTTGATCAAAGCCGCCCACAGCAAAATTGAACTGCGTGCCGGACGACAGCAGCACCTGCAGTCCAAATAAGGAGAAAATATGTCTTATATAGTAGCCATTCCTTCACGCCTGTCCTCCACCAGACTGCCCAACAAGCCGCTGGCTCTGGTAGGGGGTATACCGCTGATTCGCCGGGTGTGCATGCAGGCTTTAAAGAGCGATGCCGTGCGCGTGATCGCCTGTATAGATGATGAAAAGATCGCCGCCTGCCTGGAAGGCCTCTCCGGCGTGGAAGTGTGCATGACCTCCAAGGATGCCAAATGCGGTACTGACCGCATAGCCGAAATGATCAGAAGCCGCGGTCTGCAGGAAGATGACATCATAGTCAATATTCAGGGCGATGAGCCGCTCATCAATCCCGGTCATATAGACATGGCCGCCCGCCTGCTGGTGGAGAAGGATGCGGACATGTCCACATTGTGCTTTGAGATTGACAACAAGGCAGACGTATTCGATCCCAACTGCGTCAAGGTAGTCTTCAACAATCAGGGCTATGCCATGTACTTCTCCCGCGCTCCCATACCTTATGAGCGCGACAACTTCAAGGAAGGCAAGGATCCTGCCTTCCCGCATTACCATCATGTGGGCATTTATGCCTACCGTGCCGGCACCGTGCTCAAATTTACGGCCTGGGAGCAGCAGGAAAACGAGCTGGCCGAGTCGCTGGAGCAGCTGCGCGTCCTGCAGCACGGCCTGAAGATAGCCGTGGGCGTAACCCTGGAGCATCCGGAGACCGGAGTGGATACACCCGAAGATCTCGAGCGCGTCAATCAGTACTTAAAAGAGCACGGTGAAGCATAAATTGAACGGCGTGGTTTTTGAAAGCGCCAGGCTGTATGCCCGTGAGCTGACCGCAGACGATTTGGACCATATCAAAGAGCAGCTGCAGGATCCTGAAGTAATGGCCGCCTATGAAGGCGCCTTCTCGGATATGATGGTCAAAAGCTGGCTGCACCGGCAGCAGGAAAATTACCGGCAGACCGGCTTTGGACTCAATGCCCTGATTGTCAAGGACAGTGGGGATTTTGTGGGCCAGTGCGGGGTGACCATGCAGGAATTTGAGGGCCGGCTGGTGCATGAGGTGGGCTATCTTCTAAGCCGCCGCTTCTGGAAACATGGCTATGCCGCGGAGGCCGCGGCCGCCGCCCGCGATTATGCCTTTGAGGTACTGCAGGCTCCCCTGGTGTGCTGTCAGATCCGCGACAACAATCTGCCTTCACAAAAGGTGGCCGAGCGCATAGGTTTTACCCGTATGGGCGAGATAGTCAAACACTACCGCGGCTTTAACCTGCCGCATGTGGTTTACGCCTTAAAGCGCGAGCAGTACGAGCAGCTCAAGGCTGCAGGCAGTATATGATCTGCGCCTGACCTTTGGTTCCTTACCCCTGCCTGCAGGCAGGGGATTTCCTCCTTTTCCGCATCCTTCAATCCCTTCAATCCTGCCTTATTCTGCGCGGCAGCGGTTAAATTCCCGGGCTTTGCGGCGGGAAATGTGCCTTTTGATTAATTGTTGCGCAATGATGTAAATTACGCCGGCCGGACTGCAAGTTTTTCAGCAGATTTTTTGCACAATATTGAGGAAGCTCAAAGTTTTTGAGGTTCGACACTGCAAATTACGCCAAATTGTTTAAACTGAAATTACGCGCAAACGTTTACAAGTTTTTCAGTAAATCAGGTTGACTAAGGCGGGGTGCAATATGGCTGTTACTTTAAAAGACTTGGCTAAAGCCTCCGGGATGTCTGTAGGTACAGTATCCCGCGCTCTGAATAATAAGGAAGAGGTAAGTGCAGCCACCTCCGATAAGATTAAGCAGCTGGCCCAGGCCTTGGGTTATGTGCCCAACCGCGCCGGCAAAGCCTTATCTGCGCAAAAAAACCTCTGCCGCATAGGCATCATGCTGCCCTCCATCAATTCTCCTTTTTTCGATGAAATCAAACGCGGTATAGACAATGCCTATCAGGAATTCAAGGATCTGGGGCTGGATATACTGCTGATTGAAAAAGAAGGCTGGAATGTAGATGAACATCTGCAGGCCATAGATGAGCTCAAGCAGCGCGGCTGCCGGGCTTTTGCCCTGTGTACGGTAAATGACGATCGCATCAGGGCCAAAATAGATCAGTTAAGCGATGAGTCCATGCCGGTGGTGCTCATCAACAATGATATTCCGCAGGCGCGCAAACTCTGCTTTGTGGGACCTGATTACTACCGCTCCGGCCAGATCGCCGCCGGTATGCTGGACAAATGCTCTCAGGGCAAACAGCTGCGCCTGCTTATAGTGATGGGCCTTAAGGAACATGCCGGCCACAAGGCCAGAGTACAGGGGTTTCTGGCAGAGCTGGACAAGCGCAAAATAGACTACAAAGTAGAGCAGATCATAGAAGGCATGGACAATGACATCATCACGCAGCAAAACAGCATGCAGGCTTTTGCCTCCTGCCCGGAAATCAACTGCGTCTATATGGTGACCGGCTCGGGAGTAAGCGGCCTGGGTGCTGCCATCATAGCCAGGCGCGATGTCAGGCGCTTTGTGATTGCCTGTGATGAAATCTATACCACCCGTGAGCTGGTCAAGGGCGATATCATAGATTTTGTGATCTGCCAGGAGCCGCGCACTCAGGGCTATCAGGCCATTAAAAAGCTGCATGAATGCCTGGTGCGCCAGCAGCTGCCCGTAGCTGGAGCTCCCGACTATATAGTGGACAGCATCATCAAAATCAAAAATCATTTCGAGCGCTGATCCCGGCGCTCAGACGCTCAGCCTTTTGCTCTTTGCTCTTTCCATCCCGGAGACACAGACCAGCGCTCCGCGCCGGCGGCTTTGGTACGGCCACAACTCCGGGGTGGTACGCCTGACTTACTGCTCCAGCTTCTTCTTTCTGCGGCTGGTCAGCCCCAGGGCACAGGCAGCGCAGCCCGCCATGCCCGCGGCGGCGGAAACTATAAAGATAAAGGAAATAGCTCCCGACAGCTCACTGATATACAAAGAGCTGCCTACTGCCGTATCTATGAAGTGGGTCAGCAGCCAGGTGGCGGCAGCCATGGAGCTGGCCTGACCGGCAGTGCGCGTCAGTGACTGCAGGGCGGAAACCAGGGCGAATTTTTCCTTCTGCACTGAGCTCATCACTATATTGGTATTGGGCGCGGAAAACAGACCAAAGCCCACACCGCAAATGAACTGTCCGCTCAGCATGTAGATCAGGGAAGAGTCGGCATTTAAAAAAGCCAGCATCACAAAGGCCAGGGTAATCAGAGCCATGCCGATTAAGGTCATGACCTGCACATTGATAATGGCCGATAGTTTGCCTGAAAACACTGACAGCAGCATCATGGTGATCGGCTGAATGAGCAGCAGAATGCCGGTCATGGAAGCGGACAGGCCGAGCACGTACTGAATGTGCAGGGCCAGCAGAAAGGTCAGCGAGAAATTGGACATGTAGTTGAAATAGGAAGCCACCAGGGCCCAGCGCAGATCCTGATTGTCCCTAAACAGCGTCACCGACAGCAGCGGATTTTTCTGCCGGCTCTGGCGCAGCAGGAAATAGGCAAAGGTCAGCACACCCACAGCACTGAGCACCAGCACTATGTTGCCGAAGGACAGCAGCGACAGGGAAATCAGGATCATGAAGAGGCCGGCAAAGCTCAGGCTCAGATCAAAAAACTTGGTGCGTTTGAACTGCGGCTCATCCTTTTTAATGCGGCAGGACAGCTTAAAGGCTGTGGACAGACCGCAGGCGGCGATCAAGAAAATGCCGCGCCAGGAGAAGAAATCTATAACCAGACCGGCAATCACCGGTGAAAGCGACAGACCGCAGTACACCGAGGCGGTGGCCAGCCCTATGCCCACAGCCCGCTTTTCCTTGGAGATATTGGATACCAATATGGCAAAGGAAGTACAGAAAATCAGGGAAAACACCAGACCCTGCAGGGCCCGGCCTATAAGCATCAGTTCATAATTAGGGCACAAGGCCATCAGCAGGCAGGAGGTGGCGGCCAGCGCCAGACCGGTGGAATAGGTCCGCCGGTAACCAAAACGCTCGGCTACGGCGGTGGCACACAGCAGAAAGGCAGCGCACATGGTGGTGAACAAATTGATCACCCAGGTAATGCTCTGCGGCTCCACGCCAAAATCAGAGGCCAGAGCAGCTACAGCCACATTCAGCGAGCTGCCCATAAAAGAAGTACAAAACTGCGTCAGACAGACGGCAGTGATAAGCAGTAAATCCATGACCGAAGTTCCTTCAAATCAGCAACCAAACAGACAAAAAGCTGCTGCAGATGTTTCACAGTGTTGATCTTAAGGCAAAAAAAGCCTCTGGGATCAAGCACATAGGCCTGAAATACAGGAAATAACCGCACGGCAGAAATCCTCAGCTAAGCTCAGTGCGGCGGCAGCAGGTCAGACGGAAGTGGGAATCCGTCCCGGCTTTTTTAAAAATTTTCTGAGATTTTCCTGCCCCAAAAACGCGATATATCTGCGCTTTTGCGCCCTCAGGCAGTGCAGCTGCACCAAAAAATTTTTAAAAAAGGTTTGACAAGGGTAAAAAAGCGCTTAGAATAGGCACCCGTTCCCTGACGGGGACGACGAAAAAGGCAGAGCCTGGC
>CAYRIZ010000031.1:0-24000 GCA_964424565.1 uncultured Enterobacterales bacterium | reverse complement strand
TGAAGCAACAAAATCTCAAGAAGATGTCAAGTAACATCTCGTGCAATCACCCTGCGTATAGTTCAAAAGACGTCTGCTATCTGTTAGAATAAGCGATCAGCAAGAATACATCACACGTCGTGGGGACGTGCCTTATTTCTAAATTTAGGTGATTTTCAATGAAGTTAGCCCAAGAAATTCGTGCCGGTAATGTGATTATGTTAAACGGCAATCCCATGGTTGTACAGAAGACCGAATACAACAAGTCCGGCCGTAATGCTGCTGTGGTTAAGATGAAGCTCAAGAGCCTGCTCTCCGAGGCCGGCACTGAGACTGTGTTCCGCGCCGATGATCGTCTCGATGACGTGATTCTGGAGCATAAGGACTGCACCTACTCCTACTTCAATGATCCGCTCTACGTCTTCATGGATGAGGAGTTCAATCAGTATGATGTGGAAAAGGACAATCTGGGTGATGTCTTAAATTATCTCGTAGACGGCATGGAAGATGTCTGCCAGGTGACCTTCTACAATGGCAAGGCCATTTCCGTAGAGCTGCCCATCACCATCGTACGCGAGGTTGAGTACACTGAGCCTGCCGTACGCGGCGATACCTCCGGCAAGGTGACCAAGCCTGCCCGTCTGGCCGGCACCGGTTTTGAGATCCAGGTTCCTGATTTTGTGAACATTGGCGATCGCATCGAAATCGACACCCGTACCAATGAGTTCAAAAAGCGCGTCTAATCGCCTGCTGTAACCCAATATGCCGCTGCAGTTTGTTTAGTTTGCTGCTGCAGCGCTGACACAAAAAAAGCTGTCTTCTGACAGCTTTTTTTGTGTCTGCAGCACGGCACAACAAATGGTGCCGGCTTTATTTGCCTATGCAGAAAGTGGAGAAGATTTTCCCCAAAATCTCATCTGAGGTGATGCGTCCGGTGATGGTACCCAAATGCTCTGCGGCAGTATTGATTTCCCTGGCGGTGAGCACCAGATCTCCCAGCTGCAGCTGCATACAGGCTCTGTCTACAGCCTCCAGGCACAGCTGCAGGGCCTGCAGATGGCGTCTGCGGGCACTGACGGCACTGCCGGGCTCCACCGCTCCCAGCACCTGCTCCAGCTCCCGGCGCAGGCCGGCCAGCCCGTCACTGGTCTTGACCGACAGGGAAATTTGTCTGAGATCGGAGAAAGGAGCGCTCTGCATTACCTGCACAAAATCAGGATCGGCCGGCAGATCTGCTTTGGATTTGAGCACCAGCATCTGCAGGTGATCTCCCAGCTGCTGTCTTATCTGCGCCAGGGAATCCAACGCCGCTTCTCCCGAATCCGTACGGTCGGCCATCAGCAGCACCAGATCGGCTTTTTTCAGCTCCTTTAAGGCCCGCTGTATGCCTATGGCTTCAATTTCATCACCGGGATTGGCCCGCAGACCGGCTGTATCGGTGATCACCACCGGAATGCCGCCTATTTCTATATTGACGGACAGCACATCGCGGGTGGTGCCCGGGATATTGGTCACTATGGCCTGATCGGTGCCGGCCAGAGCATTGAGCAGGCTGGATTTGCCGGCATTGGGAGCGCCGGCCAGGACCAGTCTGGCGCCTTCAGTCAGGCGTACGCCCTGCTCTGCCGCCTGCCTGGCCTGCTCTGCTTCCTCCCTGATGAGGAACAGCTCATGCAGGGCGGTACCGCTGTCAAAGAAATCCTCATGCTCCTCGGGAAAATCAAGACAGGCCTCTATACGTACCCGGAAATTGGTCAGTCTGTCGGTTATGGCCTGCAGCTTCCCGGCAAAATGTCCTTCCAGGGAAGCCAGAGCGGCCCGAGCGGCACTGTCTGAGCCGGCGGAGATCAGCGCCTCCACGGCTTCGGCGGCGGTCAAATCCAATCTGCCGTTTAAAAAAGCCCTTCTGGTAAATTCCCCCGGTTCAGCCATACGAATACCCGGCAGGGAAAGCAGGGCAGTCAGTACCCGCTGCGGGGCCACAGTGCCGGCATGACCCTGAAATTCCACTACATCCTCACCTGTATAGGAGTGCGGAGCCTTGAAATAAATTACCAGGCCTTCATCTAAGACTTCGTCATGGAGGGTAAAAGGAGTGAAATAAGCGTAACGCGGGGTGGGATTGGTCAGAGCCGTCAGGCTCCGTAAAGCAGAGAGTGCCAGATCTCCTGACACTCTTACTATAGCCACGCCGCCGCGCCCAGGCGCGGTGGCTATGGCTGCTATGGTTTCGGCCATGTTTAAGCCTTTTCAGTCTTCTTGGGCTGTCTTATCTGCAGGCCCTTCTTCTCCAGGGATCTGTAGATCACAACCTGCTGCAGTATGGTGAAGCAGTTGGATACCAGCCAGTACAGGGTCAGACCTGCCGGGAAGGTGCAGAACATAAAGGTGAACACCAGCGGCATGGCCATGAACACCTTACGCTGTATGGGATCACTGATCGGAGTGGGTGACATCTTCTGAATAATGAACATGGTCACACCGTAGAGCAGCGGGGTCACGAAATAAGGATCGTGTACCGACAGGTCAGTGATCCACAAAACAAAGGGAGCATGACGCAGTTCGGTGGATTCCATCAGGGTCCAGTACAGGGCGATGAATATAGGCATCTGTATGACCAGCGGTAAGCAACCGCCCAGAGGATTGACCTTCTCGGTCTTGTACAGACGCATGGTCTCCTGACCCTGCTTCTGGCGATCATCCTTATAACGCTCGCGTATTTCCTGCAGCTTGGGGGTCAGCAGGCGCATCTTGGCCATGGAGGTGTACTGGGCTTTGGTCAGCGGGAACAGCACTGAACGCACGATCAAAGTCAGCAGAATAATGGAGAAGCCCCAGTTGCCTATAAAGCTGTGGATGAACTCCATGATCTTAAACAGCGGTATGGAGAGGAACCACAGCCAGCCGTAGTCTACGGTCAGATCCAGGTTGGGAGCAGCAGCTGCCATCTGCTCCTGATTTTTCGGTCCAATCCAGAGACTGGAGGCAAAATCATGGCTGGTGCCGGCGGCCACAGTGGTGGGAGCGGTTCTGATGCCGATCACGGCGTCACGTCCGTCCTTGGCCTGATTGGAGTAAATGACATTGTCCGTGCTGTCGCCAATCCAGGCGGAGACGAAATAATGCTGAATCATGGCCACCCAGCCGTCACGGGTGGGGGTGTTGATGTTCTGCTGATCGGCAGCCAGCTCCACCAGATCCTCAAACTTGTTCTTCTCGTAGCGGGTGCTGTCGGTGGAGTAGGCCGAGCCGCGGTAGGCACCGGCTACAAAGCCAAAGGCACCGGCATTGGAGGACTGGGCTTCAGCATCTACAGTCTGCTTGAGCTGAGCGTAGAACAGCATGGACAGATCGCGATCGCTGCGATTATTGACCCTGGAGGTAACCTGCACCACATAGCTGTCGCGATTGAGGGTGAAGATCTTCTCGTAGGTCACGCCGTCCTGCTCAAAGCTGAGCACGGCGCTGACGCTGTCCTCACCGTCGGCCAGCACATAGCTGCTCCGCTCGCTGCGGTAGGCAGGACGGGCTTTGGAGTCCGGACCGTCGGCACCGGCCAGACCGCTCATGGCAACATATACAAAACCGGGCTCTTCCATGAGCAGGTGGAAAGGCTCGTCGCTGCCCTGCTCCTGCATTACCTTAAGCAGACGGGCATCTACTATGTCGCCGCCGTTTAAGTTTACGGTGAGTTTGAGGCTGTCACTCTGCAGGGTAATGAGTTTGCCCAAAGCATCTGCATTCTGCACCTCGGTCATCAGCTCAGCATTCTGGGCTGCAACCTCTGCTCTCTGAGCTTCATAGAGTTTATCTTTTTCCCATGCCCAGAACAGAAATAAGGTGAGAACCAGGAAAATGATAAAGAGTACGTTTCTTTGCTGTTCCATGAGTAATTATCCAGTGGCGGTTGACGGCAGATCTATTATCCTGGTCTTTTGGGTACCGGATCTATGCCGCCGGGGTTAAGCGGATGACAGCGGCAGATGCGTTTGATGCCAAGATATACGCCCTTGGCGGGACCCCATTCCTCAATGGCCTCGAGGGTGTATTGAGAGCAGCTGGGATAAAAGCGGCAGTGCTGGCCGAGCAGAGGACTTAGGATTTTCTGGTAAGCCCTGATCATCAGGACTGCTGATTTTCCAACCGGCGAGAGATGCTGTTCCATAAGCGCGTTAAAGCTGCACAAAAATCTTTGTTACTTATCTCACCTATCTTCGGCTTGGCTATGAACACCAAATCAGCTGCAGGTAGGGTATCTTGGTGGAGTCTGAAGGTTTCCCGGGTCAGGCGCTTGACGCGGTTGCGCCACACCGCCCGCTTCAGAACCTTTTTGGGTACAACCAGTCCGAGCCTGGGCCGGCTTAAATCGTTCTTTTTGGCAAGAACGACCATGCCTGGGGCACTGGCACGGACAGGATTTTTAAAGACCGCATTGAAATCCTCGGAGCAGAGCAGGCGCCCGTTCCGGGGAAAGCTCTGATTAGTCATTAACAGTGGTTAAGCGCTTGCGGCCCTTGGCGCGGCGGCGGGCTAAAACTTTGCGGCCGTCAGCAGTACGCATGCGTACACGGAAACCGTGGGTGCGCTTGCGCTTTAATACGTTGGGCTGAAAAGTACGTTTCATGTCTGTTTCCTCGTTAACACGCAGGTTTTTAAAAAATTTTCAAAAATTTTCTTCGTTCAAGCAGGCGGCAGACCACAGCTTTTTGTGCACAGCACAAAAGAGCAGAGTTTTGCACACCGCTGTAAAGTGGCATATTTTACTCTGCAGATCCAAATCAGGTCAAGGAGCGCGGGCGGGAATCAACCGGATTCTGTGCTAAAATGCCTTCCGCATTTTTTCTTTCTCCAAAATTTCCTCTCACAAAGCAAAAAAGAGCATTACCCCGCATGGATTTAGCAGCGCTTTGGCTGGAGGCCATACAGAGAGTGGTCAAAGCCACGCCTGACGAGCAGGACAGGCAGATCATGAACCTGTTTCAGACTCAGGTATCACTATCTCTGTCTTATGACAGCTCCATGATCAGGTTTCTGTGCAGCTCTACCTATATATGCACTTTGTTCTGCCGTTATTCAGTCCAGTTCTACTCTGAGGTCTGCCATCTGCTCAACAAGCAGGATCTGGGTTTTGCCGTACAGGTAGGCTCCATCCCCTCCTCCCTGCCCGATCCCTCTCTGCCGCCGGACGATCTGTCCGCCTACGGCGGCAGTCCGGACGTCCCCGGCGGCGGAGCCGGTCAGGCCGCCCCGCCGGCTCAGCTCAGCGATCAGGGGCAGTATGCCGGCGGCGATTACGGGCAGCAGTCTGCAGACGGGGGCTATCAGCAGCCGGAGGTTGGCCGCCGGGGCAGCAGGCGCCATGATGCCGTCAATCCCAACAAAACTTTTGAAAATTATGTGACCGATCCCGACAACCGCCTGCTGGTGACCACTGCCGAGGCCGTGGCCGCCAATCCAGGGACCTCCAACTACAATCCCTTTTACATACACGGCGGCTCGGGACTGGGCAAAACCCATCTGCTGTTTGCCATAGCCAACAGGATCAGAAGGGACAACCCCAGCTGTGACGTCTTCTATATACGCGCCGAGGAATTTATCCGCCACTATGTGGAATCCATGTCCAGGGGCCGCCAGTCCTCCTTTTCCGATCAATCCCTGCATTTTCGGGATTTTTATACCAAAAAGAATGTCTTCATCGTGGACGATATTCAGAACTTTACCAAAAGCCCCAAGACCCGCGATGCCTTCTTTGAAATCATAGCCGAGTTTATAGACCGCCCCAACCGGCAGCTTATCCTGGCCTCAGATGTTTCCCCTGGCAATTTAAAGGATTTTTCCGCCCGCCTGATCTCCCGCTTCGGGTCGGGGGTGTGCTGTGAGGTCTTTCCTCCCAGTGCCGAAACCCGCACCGCCATAGTGATCAGCAAATGCCGGGAAATAGGACTGCCGCTGAGTGAGAAAATCATTAGTTATGTGGCCACCAACATCCGTTCCAATGTGCGTGAGATTGAAGGTGCCCTGAAGACCCTGTACTCACAGTACAGGGTGGACCGCACCCTGAGCTATGAGACGGCCGTGGAGATCTTGTCCAACATGGTCAATGCCCCCAATCAGGTGGTGACCATGGATACCATTAAGGAGCGCGTGGCCATGGATTTTGAAATCACTGTGGCCTCTATGGAAAGTGCTGCCCGCAAGCGGGTGGTGTCGCAGGCCCGCTCCATAGCCATGGCCCTGATTCGCGAGCTTATTCCCGCCTCCACCTATAAGGAAATAGGCTCTGCCTTCAATAAGGATCACACCTCGGTAATCGAGGCCATACAGCGCATTGAACGCCGTATTGTCTCCGACAAGGAACTGGGCGCCCGCTATGAGCGGCTGAAGCTGTCGCTGAAGACCGAGTGAGCAAATACAGCGTTTACGGCCCGGAACTAAAGAGTACTATAGTAATTATTCAGGTTTAATTTAAGTTTAAGCAGATATTTCAAGGAACTCACATGGAATTTACAGCACCGCTGGCTTCTTTTTTAAAGCCGCTGCAGCATCTCTGCCGGATTGCAGGTTCAGCCAAACCCTCCTCTTCCTCCTCAGAGGAAATGGTTTCCTTTTTGATGCTGGAGATTAAGGACGGCAATCTGAACATCATGGCCACTGACTACAAGGTGCAGCTGAGCTACAGCATTCCGGTGGCCGCCCAAAGTGAAGGCCGCATTCTGGTCAGTGCCGAGAAGCTCAGCTCCACTTTGTCCCGCGTGCCGGCGCAGTCTATGATCACCTTCATAGCCAATGAAGAAAGTGAGGATGACAATTTGATCATTGTCTCTGGCAATACCCGCTACCGCCTGCGCTTTAAGAGCAAATTTGTCCTGCCTGACTTCAATCCCAATCATGAGGAAGTGGAGCAGGTCATGGCCATAGAACAGGGTAAACTGCGCCGCATGATCGACAGCTCCATATTCTGCGTCTCCACCGAGGAATTCCGCGAGTACCTGCGCGGTGTGCGTTTTGAGGCAGAACAGGATCTGCTCACCATCTTTACCTCTGACGGCCACCGCATGGCCATGGTGGAGAGCCGTCTGGCCAGACCGCTGGACAATATCTTCAAGGTGACCCTGCTGCAGCGCAGTGCAGAGGAACTCAAGAACATCCTGCAGAACTCCAAGGATGAGGTGGAGCTCAACTTCACCCGCAATATGTTCACCGTCTCCTGCAACGGCTACTCCCTGGCAGCCAAGCTGCTCATCTGCAATTATCCCAATGTGCGCGGCGTCCTGCCCAAGGAAATAGTTACTGCCGTCAAGGTCAACCGCAGCAGCATCAAGGATGAAGTAGCCAAGGTGGCTGTGCTCTCCTCCAAGCGCATCAACGGCGTGAATATGATTTTCGGCGGCGGCGAGCTCAAATTAAGGGCGGAAAACAGCGAACACGAGGTGGCTACCTCCAAGATAGACATAGACTATCAGGGCCAGGAAGTGGATATCACCTTAAATGCCACTTATGTCAACGGTGTGCTCGGAGCCATAGAAAGCGAAAATGTGCTCTTTGAGTTCAGCCGTCCCCTGGTCAGCGCCATGCTGCGGCCGGCTGATCTGCCGGAAGACGCTCCGGTGCAGACCCGCTACATTATCAGCCGTGTGGTGGTGTAAGGAACTTAATGCAGCGGCCGCAGGCAGGACTGCGGCTGCCCTTTACCCCACTCCCCGGGGCAGGCCGGTATGCTGATTGAAAGACTGCTCATAGAGAATTTCCGCAATCTGTCGGCCTTGGACCTCAGCCCGACGCCGGGCTTCAATCTGATCTGCGGCCCCAACGGCAGCGGCAAGACCTCAGTGCTCGAAGCCTTGTCCTATCTGGCGCGGGCCCGCTCCTTTCGCGGAGCGGCGCACTCCTACCTGATACAGCAGGGCAGGAGCGCCTTCAGCATTTTTGCCCGGGTGCAGCCTGATGACAGTGCCTTCCCTGCCGCCGCCATAGGCATCAGCCGCGGCCGGCCGGCTACCAGTTTTTCCATCAAAATAAACGGCACGCACAGCAGTACAGAAGCTCTCCTGCCTTACTGCCCATAGCTGCGTGCAGGTCATACATCCCTCCGGCATTGCCCTGATCGCCGGCGGACCGGAGGAGAGACGGCGCTTTATAGACTGGGGACTGTTTTATGCCCAGCCGCAGTTCCACCGCCTTTATGCCGACTACAACAAAGTACTGCGGCAGCGCAACGCCCTGCTGCGCCTGCAGGCGGCCGACAGCGAGTTTGCCGTATGGAATGCCCAGGCTGCCGCCCTCTCCGCTCAAATCACCGCTTTGCGGCGCATTTATCTGGCCGAATTAATTCCTGTGCTGCAGCCGGTGATCCAGGATTTTCTGCCGCAGTTTACTTTTGATTTTAACCTTTACCCAGGCTATGAAGAAGGCGTGGATCTCAGGCTGCAAATGGCGCAAAACCTTGAAAAAGAAAGGGTTTTAGGCTATACTTCAGCTGGTTGTCATCGGGCTGATCTGAAGATCAAAAGCAATTCAATTTCAGCTGGTGCCACCTTGTCCCGCGGACAATTGAAACTCCTGGTGTGTGCCATGCGCATGTCGCAGTCGGTACTGCTTAAGCAGCAGACTAACCGCAGCTGCATTTTCTTGATTGACGATTTAAACGCAGAGCTCGACCATAGTTCTCAAGCAGTTCTGCTTTCCCAACTCGCCTGCTGCCGCAATCAAGTTTTCATCACTTCCCTCACACCGGAGCTGCAGCTTCCGCAGGGCAGCAGGAAGCAGGTGATTAAACTGGAGGACGGACATCTGGTGCCGTCCTGATTTCTTGAGGTTGACAATGCCAGCGGTTGATAACAATTACGGCACATCCAATATTAAAGTTCTGCACGGCCTGGAGGCAGTGCGCAAGCGTCCGGGCATGTACATAGGTGATACCGATGACGGCTCGGGCCTGCATCACATGGTCTTTGAGGCTGTAGACAACTCCATAGATGAGGCACTGGCCGGTTTCTGCACTGAAATCACCGTCACCTTATATACAGACGGTTCGGCGGGAATTAAGGACAACGGCCGCGGCATCCCGGTGGACATGCACCCGGAGGAGCACAAAAGTGCCGCTGAGGTGGTAATGACGGTGCTGCACGCCGGCGGCAAGTTCGATTCCAATTCCTATGCCGTCTCCGGCGGCCTGCACGGTGTGGGTATTTCCGTGGTCAATGCCCTGTCCGACAAACTGGAACTCACCATCTGGCGGCAGGGCCACATCTGGCGGCAGACCTATGTGGACGGCGGCCATCCCACTGCTGATCTGAAAATCATAGGCGATTCCGAGTTGACCGGCACCGAGGTGCGCTTCCTGCCCTCGCCGCAGATCTTCTCCAATACCCGCTTTGACTACAAATATCTGGAGAAGCGCCTGCGCGAACTGTCCTTCCTCAACTCCGGACTGAAGATCACCCTGGTCGACGAGCGGGAAAATCTGCGTGAGACCTTCCATCACGAAGGCGGCATGTTCGAGTTCGTCAAATTTCTCAACAAAGGCAAAAATGCCTTAAATCCCAAAATCTTCCACTGCAGCCGGGTAGCCGAGGGCAATATTCAGGTGGAAGTGGCCATGCAGTGGACTGATGCCTACAATGAAAGCATCTTCTGCTTTACCAACAATGTGCCGCAGAAGGACGGCGGCACCCATCTGGCCGGTTTCAGAAGAGCCCTGACCACCACCTTCTCCAATTTCATGGAGCAGCAGGGCTATGTCAAAAAATACAAGGTGACCACCTCAGGCGATGATGCCCGCGAGGGTCTGACCGCCGTCATCTCCGTCAAGATGCCCGATCCCAAATTCTCCTCGCAGACCAAGGACAAACTGGTCTCACAGGAGGCTTCCACGGCAGTAAGTCAGATCGTCAGCTCCAGGCTCAGGGAGTTTCTGGAGGAAAACCCTGCCGATGCCGAAAACATCTGCATGAAGATCATTCAGTCTGCCCGGGTACGTGAATCCGTGCGCAAGGCCCGCGATCTCTCGCGCAAAAACGGCCGGCTGGACATCAACTCCCTGCCGGACAAGCTGGCCACCTGCCGCGAAAAAGATCCTGCTTTGTGTGAGCTCTTTATAGTAGAGGGCGACTCTGCCGGCGGCTCGGCCAAGGGCGGACGTGACAGCAAATTCCAGGCCATACTGCCCCTGCGCGGCAAGATCCTCAATGTGGAAAAGGCCCGCTTTGACCGCATGATTCAGTCACAGCAGGTAGGCACCCTGATCACGGCTCTGGGCTGCGGTATAGGCAAGGATGAGTACGATCCGGACAAATTCCGCTACCACAAGGTCATCATCATGACCGATGCCGACGTGGACGGTGCGCATATACGTATACTGCTGCTGACTTTCTTCTACCGTCAGATGCCGGAGATCATAGAACGCGGCTATGTGTATATAGCCCAGCCGCCGCTGTATCTCTATCAAAAGGGCAAGCAAAAGGTATATGTGCAGAGCGACAAGGAAGCCCTGCAGTACCGTACCACCCTGGCCCTGGACAATGCCGCCGTCTATGTCAGCGCTGATGCCGCCCCCATACACGGGGCCCCGCTGGAGCAGCTGTTCAATGACTACAACAAAGTCATCTCCGCCCTGCCCCGGCTTACTCAGAAGCTCTCCGAAGACATAGTGATCAATTTGATGTACTACCCTCTGCTCAATCCGGCTGACTGCTCGGATGAACATAAGGTCAGGGACTGGGCCCAGGGCTTTGCCGCCATATTGCCGGCCATCCCCACCGAGGGTGTGTCCTACTATGCCCGCACCAAGTTCGATGCCTTAGAGCAGAAGTATTATCCTGTCATAGTGCATCATATCCACGGTCTGGACTACAGCTATGAACTGCCGCCGGCCTTCTTTGCCTCCAATGATTTCTCACTGCTGCGGCGCATGAATCTGCAGGTGGGAGATCTGCTGCAGGAAGGAGCTTTTGTGCGCTCCGGCAGCAAGGTCACGCCGGTCAAGAACTTCCATGAGGCCTACAACACCCTGATGAAGCAGGGCTTTGCCGGGGTCTCCATTCAGCGCTACAAGGGACTGGGTGAAATGTCAGCCGAGCAGCTGTCAGATACCACCATGAATCCCGACACCAGAACGCTGCTTAAGGTCAGCATCTCCGATGCCATTGAAGCCGACCGCCTGCTCAGCGATCTAATGGGTGAGGAAGTGGAAGTGCGCCGCAGCTTCATAGCGGAAAACGCTGAAAAAGCCACCCTGGATATTTAAGCTGTATCTCAAGCTGTCTGTATATTTGTATTTGTACAGATGCAAATTACAAACCGCCGCCTCTGTGCGGCGGTTTGCGCTGTCAGGCCTTACTGCGGATACACCGTGAAGGCGGCACTATTCTGCAGTTTGAGATAATCCTGTCCCTGGTAATTGACTACCACGGCCTGCTGATTTTCACTGACCCTATAGGTGGTTTCCACGGCTGCCGCCAGGTGCTGCATATCATTTGAGCTGTCGGCAAAGAAATTGGACTGCACCGCCTGGGCAATCAGCGAGCTCAGACCCAAATAGCTGACCGGACTGCTGATCTCCAGCTGTGTACCGCCCTGCTCCCTGTTGATGAATTTCACGTATACAGGCACGCGGGTGAGGTTTTCCCCCGGTATATCGCGCAGGCGGGCCATTTGAATTTTGTCCCCGCGCATGGCGGCTCCATGCTCGGGCACAAAGATCACCATTACCCGGCGGCCGCTGCGCTGCAGGGATTCCTCAAAATCCAGCAAATCATCAAACAGCCGGCGGGCCCGGGAGGTCCAGCGCTGTGTCGGCGTCAGGCTGTCATCAGCCGCCTGCGGCAACAGGTTGCCGTCATGCAGAGCCACAAAATTGATGAAGGTAAAATTGGGCTGATCGCTGTGCTGACTTACTGTGCGCAGATAATCGGACAGCACATCCTGACTGTCATAGATCACGCCGCCCTGATGGAAGGACTGATAGATCTGAGAGTAGCCATTCTGCGGATTGAGCTGCGCCTGCAGGCCGCCGTAGGCACTGAGGCTGCTCAGATAGTTGCCGAACACGCCGTCATGATCCATCAGCAGATTGAGGTGATAGCCCAGGCGGGACAGCGCCGGGCTCAGCTGACACTCCCTCCTGTTGTCGTAAATGCCGTCATGCGGCGGCTGACCGCACAAACTGTTGAGCAGGCGCAGCACGGCCGGTCCGGTATAGGAAGTGGCAGTGTTGAAATTGGTAAAGGTAAGGTCATTGCCGGTAAACAGCGGATGGCTGTCCAGGCCGCTTTCCTGCAGATCAGAGTAGCCCAGGGAACAAATACTGAGCATGACTATATCAAAAGGCACAAAGCCGCGCTCAGGCAGGAGCGGCATGCGGATCCGGCGGGATCGCTCAAAACTGTAAAATTCCTCCAGCCATCTTTCTATATTCTCCGGGGTGGCCCGGCGGTTCTGCACCGGTCCCTTAAGCTCACCGTAGGTTTCAGCCTCGGCCGTCAGGGCGCCGCCGGTCACAGCCGGAGCCCCAAACTGCGGCTGGGCATTTTTATCCACGCTGTAGTCTTCTGCTGCCGGCCTAATCCGGGGAGCCTGCTGTATCTGTCTGCCGGTGGCATGCAGGGTGGTGGAAGTCTGCGTCTGTACCACAGGAAATATACTGCGCCAGTAGGAGATGATGGCCGGCTGAAAGCACATGAAGATCACCAAAATCAGGGTGACGGTGGTAAAGCGTATATAAGGCTGCAGAATTAAAAACAGCAGCCCGGTGATGGCCACAGCCGCCACATAATATAAATTGATGGCCGAGGCGAGGAAATCGGCCACAAAGCTCAGCGAGAAGTCGGTGAGTTTGGCATCATTGGCCGTCAGGGCAGAAAATGAAGGCAGATAGCTTTCGTAGTAAGCCAGGGCGGACGCGGCAATCAGGGCGGCCTGCTGTCTTATGCAGTGCAGGCTGCGCCATCTGCAGGGTATGGCAATGAAGATCAGCAGCAGGATGTTGAGGGCCGGCTCAAAGTTGATCAGGGAATTGACAGCCAGTAAAAAGATCAGGATGAAATATACATTCCACCAGGATGCTGCATGAAATCCGCTATAGTAGTTCCGCATGATTGCTCCTAAGAAGCCTGCCCTCTGGAAGCTTTATGTTTTGTCGCCGCGGGCGGTGCCGCGGATAAAAGATGCGGCCGGCCGGTGGTTCGGACGAGATCCGGCAAAATCCCTGAGGGTACCCCGCGGCTTAAAGCGTTGCCTGACCTGCAGATAATAATGCAACCATTCCCCTATACGCCACAGCTGACTGAACAGCAGCCAGCCCAGAGGCAGTCCTATGATGACACCTATGAATATCAAAAATAAAATTTCATCTAATGTCAGGATATCCTGGATCATGACTCAGTCCTCTCAGCCGGCGACAAAGTAACTATTTCCAGCTGGCCTGTTTCTTTGTGGCCGCTGACCCCCTCCCTGGTGGTGCGGCGTTTGACCTGCCGGCCGAGCTGTACTGCTCCGCTCCTGTCTATGATACCTGCATCCTTGTAGTGGCGTTTTTTAAGCTGCCGCAGTTCTGCAATAATGCTCTCATAGGTGAAGTAAAAATCAATGGAGGCAAACAGCAGATTGGGATTCATGGAAAACAGGCGGCGCAGCGCATGATCGGCATTGCCTGTGCTCACGCCCAGCAGATAAACCACCATTTCATCGCGGAAAGCCGTGGCTATATCACCATAGCGGCTGGGTATAAACTGCGTGATTGATTTGCGCATTTCCGTACGCGGTCTGCGTTTGAGGACAATGAGCGCTCCGTTGATCAGCTCAGACAGCCCGGGATCCTGCTGCAATTCTATGTCCATCAGCCTGTAAAAGGTTTCAGCATCCACAAAGCCGCGGTGCTGCATAATAAACTGCGCCTGTTCGATCAGGTCATAGGAGTAAGGCAGCACCTGACTGTAGACCGCATTGCGCAGTGCCGACAGCATCACTGCTATATAGCCAAAGCCGGCATTATGCTCAAATACCGTATTGGCACCGCTGCGGATCAGCAGGAGCTGGGCATGGGTGCGCAGCCGCAGGTTGGGATCAGGCAGCACAGCTATTTTCAGAAAATCACCGCAGCGCCGGCGCAGGTGATAAATACTGTGCGTCAGCTGTGGCAGACTGTCCATGTCGCTGATCTCAAATACCAAATAGCATATGCTCTCGAAAAGACCGCGCCTGTATACCTTTTCTATGGAGTCCACGTAGATCAGGTTGCTGTTGCCGGCCATGCTGTTCTGCAGCAGCTTGGAGTTGGAGATGATGATATTCTCAGCCAGCACTCCGTCCTGCCTGATGGTACTGGGTACTACCTGCAGCTCGCCGTGTTCTCCCTGCTGCAGAAAGAAATACTGATTGACGTAAAATTCCAGGGCGGTGTGCCAGAACAGCACCTGCCAGGCCAGCTCTGTGCCGCTGCTGTACCGCAGTTCGGCGCGACCCTGCAGATAATCGCCGTTGCGGCGCAGCAGCAGGGACAGCTCATTGTCCGGATTGCCGGCGGAGTAACAGATGATCAGCACGGCCACGCCCTGCTGCCGGCAGAAGCAGTTGAGCTTCCTGAACACCTGCCTGGCTTTGTCCGGGCTGCTGCGGCCGGCCCTTTCCGCGGCTGCAGTCACTATGACGCCGCGGGGCAGCTTTTTGTGGTGCTGCAGATAACAGGTCAGATCAGCAAAAAAGCAGGCCTCATTTTTTTCATCGTGGGCACAGCTGATGACCTCTATATTGCTGTCCTGTCCTGATCCTACATAATCCGGCAGCCTGGCCAGTAAATCAGGCTGCATAATCAGCAGATCAGCCGTATGTTCCGCTTCTGCATTGCCGGCGCAGAGGGCAGCGAGATACACAGCTGCTTCAGCCGAGCAGGTGTTTACCCAGTAGATACCAGGCTCCTTTACCTGCTGCAGATTGTGGTTGAGACCACTGATTCCTATAGTAGTAAGCATGCGGCTGCCTCTTGTGGTTGGAGTTTATCTTTCAATCCATGGTTCGGGTACTGCCGGCGGCATGGGCAGTGAGCCTGACCATTCATCAAACAGCCAGGTGAAGAACACACCCACATAAACCGGGCTGTAGTCTTCTGAATGCTGCAGGGTTATATGGGCGCCTACCGCACTGTGCTTGCCTGTGCGCAGCAGGCCTACCAGACGCAGTCTGGCATATATGCCGCTGCTGCTGTCGCCGCTTTCCACGGCATCGCGATCCGGCAGATCATAGGCATAAGCCTTGAGCGGATAGCGATCCATATCCTTAGTCTTGCTGAAGCTGAGGCCCACGGCCGCTTCAGCCGAGACGGACCAGTTTTCAGTACGTTTGCGGAAGATCATATTAGGACCGGCTGAAATGTACTGCTGCGGTGAGAAGTATCCGCCATGTCCTACGGTATAACCGCTCAAATCCTTCTTGAACTGCCAGTACATGGCTGACAGACCCCAGCGCCACTCCCTGTTGTTTTCATTGATCAGGCGCTGATACCAGCCGCCAATCAGTTTGATGGCACTGTTGTCGGCTACTTTATGTCCGCGGAAGCTTTCCACTGCCGCCCGGCCCCAGACGCCATGCCGCTCTCCGCGATCCCAGCTGAAGCTGACGGCGGCGCCTGTTCTTCTGACGGCACCAAAACGTACGCCGTCAGAGGACTGTCCGGCAAAGGACAGCTGTGAACTGGTAACAAAACGTCTGTAGCCTTCTATTTCTACACTTACCTCTCCGGCGTCAAAGGCAAAACCTGCCCCGCCGAGGAAATCGTTATCATAAAGGAAGCCCTGAGGAGCCGTGCCTATATCAAAGCGCAGGTTCTTGCCCTGATAGGCAAAAGCCAGAGCCGTGCCCTGATCGGACTGAGAGGAACCGTCGCAGCCTGAAGCATAGCAGCGTCCGAACTTGCTGCCGTAAGGGCTGCTGCTGAGTTTGCCGCTGTCCATATAAACATGATCGGCTATCACCGCCCCGCGGCCGGAGCCTACAGGGAAGGAAAGCTGCACGGTGGAGGTCAGGGCAGTCAGATCGGAATAGCCCCCGCTGCCGTCGTCGCGCTGAAAGGTGGTCCCGGCATCTATGCGTACGGTCTGCTGCTGATACAGCTCAGAGGCACGCCCGATCAGGGACGGGGTAACCCAGTCGCCCTCACGGTAGAAATCGGGGATCAGCATGGCCCTGGTGTATTCCTCATCGGAAACGGCAGGAGCAGAAGTCAGCCCCTGTACATAGAAGGCCTGCTGATAAACCTTTTTGGCTTCATCATAACGGTTCATGTCGCTAAGCCGCTCTGCATACTCCCGCTGCAGGAGGTAAAAGTCCTCACTGCTGCCGCTAAGACCGCGTGCAGCGCTGTCCTGGGTCTGAGCCTGAGCCGGATCTGTGCCGGCGGCAGTTTCAGACCAGTAGTAAAGGGAAGCTGCAGCGCTGTCATCTGCCAGGGAGACACCTGAGCCTGAAGGCTGAGTGAAGGTTTGGGTAAAGGTATCTGCCGGCACGAGCAGACCGGAGAAGCGTTCATATACGGTCAGCGCCATGTCCGGCCGGCCAACTCTGTCGAAGGCCTCGGCCAGGTCCATGACATCGTATACTGAAAGGTCATACTCCCGGGCAGTGTCGGCCACCGCGGTCAGTTCAGCCAGGGCCTGCTGGGGATTGCTTTCCGTCAGCAGCAGCGCCCGCTGCAGTCTGGCCCAGGCGGCATACTCAGGCTCCTTCATCAGGGCCCGCAGGGCGGCATTGGTTTCAGCTGCGTTTCCGGCGGCCATGGCATAGCGGGCATAATTGCTGCGCATGTAGGGCTCAAGTTCTCCACTGTGGGGTTTGAGCAAGGCAACAGCTTCCTGATAGGCACCGCTGTCGGCCAGCTGCACGGCCTGCCGGTAATCTTTTTCCAGCTGCAGCTGCCGGCGCAGATCTACTGCATCCTGGTCAGTGCTCTCCTGCAGCAGGGCCAGAGCGCCGTCCACATCACCGGCGGCGCGTAAAATCAGAGCATGGCTGTAGTGATACTGCGGATTGTCCGCATAAGGAGCATATAAAGCCAGGGCAGCGCTGGTCCGGCCCCGGGAGAGCAGCTGATCGGCTGCATAATAAACATCCCAGGGCTCCACTGCCTTGCTGCCCATTTCATCCAACAGGGCGTCGGCCTGCCGGGGATCATAATTGCGCTGCGCAGTCAGCTTCTCGTAGGCAGCCCGCCGGCTGCTGAAGTCCAGGGAACGCAGTTTGCTTTGAATATAGCTGCGGTTGCTGGCCGAGGCCCGGGACAGAGCCTGCTGATAGGCCGCTCTGGCCTGATCGTACTGTCCTGCTTCCTCATAGGCTGAGGCCAGGGAAAAGAGGGCATCGTAATTGTCCCGGCGCATACCGCCGGCCTGGCGCAGCAGGCTGACGGCCTGGCCGTAGTGGCCGCGGCTCAGGGCCTGCTGGCCCTGCGAGAGATATTCCCAGTAACCGGCATCGGCAATCAGCCCGTCTATGTAGGAGCGCTGCTCCTGCGTGCTGGCAAAGCTGCGGGCCACCCGCAGCTGCTCCAGGGCTGCCGCCCGGGTGGCGGGGGTGTACAGGCCCTGCTGGGCGAGGTTGAGGTTGTAATTGTAGGCATCCAGGCGATACAGCTCCAGGGCCCGGGCGGCTACTACTTGATTGTGGCCCGGGGTGTTGATTATGTCCTGCAGGCCGGTTAAGGCTCTGGCCCTGGCACTGGGTACGGTCAGCATAAAACGGTAAAGCTCTATGCGCGTATTGTCGTCCAGATCCCGGAGGTTAAATTCATCTTCCAGCCGGGCCAGCACTGCCTCGCCGTTTTCCGATTCAAATGAATTCAACTGCTCCAGCATGCGCTGCAGCAGAGGATAGCGATCACTGATCAGAAAGTCTGCTATGCGGCACTGCTCTGGAGTGCCGTTTCTGCAGATGTCATTTCTCCTGGCAATGATGGTGTCGGCAGAGGCCTGATTGAGCGTCATCAGTCGCAGTTGCTCTATGTCGTAACTGACATTGTCAGGTTCCATCAGAGTCAGGCGTTTGACAGCCGACAGTTCCAGGCTGAAGTCATATTGTGCTCTTGCAGTCTCGATCTGCTGCTGCAGCCAGGACTTGGGATCTTCGGCCTGGTAGGGAACCAGGGCCGCAAAAGATCCGCAGGCGGCTGCTGCAGACAGGGCAATGACTGCCAGGTTTATAAGAGCTTTTTTGACTTTTACCATCTCTTAAACTCTGGGCTGAAAACCAACATCAAAAGGCACTCCCAATATCAGCTGACCGTGCTCATCAAAGGCAAATCTGCCTTCATCAAAGCCCAGGGCAAATAAGGTGAGTACACTCCGGTAATAGCTGTTCTTCACAATGCCGCCCTTGTACAGATCGGAACGCAGCAGGGAAGCGCTCTTGTCGTGGCGCAGGTAAGGAAGAAAAGCCGCAGTAAGGTAATAGGGACCGATTTGCGCAAAGCGCATTTCATTGACCCGCACCGCCGAGGGGGCAGTCTTCTGCACTTTGATGGTGTTGATCATGGGTTCAAAATGCTGCTGCAGGCGGTGATACACCGGGTCGCCGGGGTTGATCATGCCGGAGAACAGGTAGACGCGAATGGCGTTGTAGCCGCCCTCATCAGCCGTCTCGGGCAGATACTGTCCGCGGGCATTGAAATTAGACCAGTCAGGCACTGCCCCGGAGGGAGAGCAGCGCAGCAGGGCCCGCACCATGCTCTGGTTTACTTCATTCCAAATCGGATCTTCCTGAGCCAGGCGCTTGAGCAGGAAGTAGGGGTAATAGCTCATGTTCAGGGTGATATACCCCTCATGCACAAAGCCCTGTATTCCGGGCAGCAGCACGGTGCCCAGACTGTCTACTTCCACCAGCATCTGCTTGAGGGCTGAGCATAAAGCCCGGCCCTGCCTGGTATATTCAGGCTCATTCCATAACCTGCCGGCTTCCAGCAGGCTGTAGGCTATGAACAAATCGGCATCAGTGGCATTGTTGCGGTCCAGCACCCCGTGGCGGCTCTGCCCGTTTTCATCGCTCTGCCGGCCGGCCAGCCAGGCATACAGTCCGTTGTCCTGGCGCAGGGTGCGGTTGCAGTAATCCAGCAGGCTGGCAAAGGTTTCCTTGTCGCCTGCCACCAGAGCAAAGAACAGGGCATAGCTCTGGCCTTCAGAGGTGGTGATGATCCTGTCATCGGAAAAGTCGATCACCCTGCCGTTTTCTATATTGCCGGCCTTAAACTCCTGCCACATGGGCCAGGAAAGCTTGTTTTCCCCGCGCACGCTCACATCAGCTGCCTGCTGGGAAAAGCTGTCGGCGGCCAGGGCGGCCGGGGCCAGGAGCACGCAGGCGGCAGACAGGGCGGCGGCCAGAGTTTTTACTGCTGTTTTCATTGTCACTTACCCCCGTTTCTTCTGCCGGTGATCTTTCTGAAGAAGTAGAACAGGAAGGAAGCCAGCAGCACAGCGCTCAGCAGCGTACACACCACTATCAGCAGCGTGTGGTTGGAAAGGGCATACCAAATCTTTTCATAGAAGGGGAGATGGCCTACGTAGTAGCTTTTGCCCACGTCATAGGACTGCACGCCTGAGGTTCTGATGACCGCGGCACTGCCTTCCACATTGGCCAGTCCAGAGGGCAGGGCCAGCTCATGATTGAGCAGGCTGCAGCCTTCACCGCTGTTGCAGAGCAGGGCCACCACTGACTTTTTGCTGTTGAAGGGTGACTGGAAGCCCAGCAGCATGGCCATGGGGCCGTTGCTTTCCAGGGCGGTTTCCACTGCTCCGGCACGCTGGGCCACAGTCCTTAAGGCATTGGGTTTGTAGCTCATGGGTGAGGTCAGGCGGCTGCTCTGGCCTTCCATCATGCCCTGCACCTTATCCGAGGTCAGACCGTCGAGATCGCCCCGGGAGATGATGAGGAAATCCTTGTCCTTATGGGCCGAGGCATCGGCGCTCTGCATGATGTCTACCTTGAGGGCCGGATAACCAATATTGGCGCCCATGCGGCCCATGGTGTTGAACAGCGTGGTCAGCAGGGCGGAGTCGGCATTTTCATCTATGATTACCGCCGTGTCCTGCAGATCAGCCATGATGCAGAAGGGATAGGCGGACTGAGTGAATAGTCCCAGATTGGGCATGCGGGCGTAGTGATGAAAGCCCGTCAGATCTATGGTGGAATTGCCTTCAATTTCGGCCTGATGCACCATGGGCAGGTTCAGCCGGCAATTTTCCGGATTGCCGCCTATGTAGGTCAGACCGTAGTAGAAATCAAAGGTCAGGGTATTGTCGTGTTTGAGCTCCAGGCCAGGGATCTGAGACTGATAATCGTAAAGATTGAACATGGAGCCAATAAGCGGCAGGCGCTTGACCAAATTGCCCGTAGTCACTTCCGGGGTCAGATCATAGGTGTCCACCAGGGTGAAATTCGTCAGGAAGCGCAGCTGTGACATGGTGGCCGGATCCGGTTTGGTGTAGCGGAAATTCAGCTTTAAGGTCACCGTGTCCTTGGAGAAGATGAACAGATCGGGCGGCAGGCGCATCCGCAGATTGATGGGATACGGTTTGTAGCCGCGGGTGGTCAGCTGACCGGGATACTGCACCAGAGAGGCAAAGGACACAGGCTCAGAGGTGTCCACAAAATTGGGCGCATCATAGGGTTTGCGCTGCTGCAGCTCCTCCACTTTGGAGATGACTGAGCTGTCGCCGGTGAGCAGCTGATTGCCCATAACCAGGGCCTGTACTGCCTGTACCACCTCGTCACTGTCCCTGCCGCCTATGATCAGCATTTTGGCAAAGTGCGACATGGGGGCGGTGCGCATCAGCAGGGTGGGACCGGTAAACTGCGGCAGAGAGCGCAGGAAATCGGGACGGTGCGTATTGTCTGCAAACACCACAAAATGCACTTCCGACGGCAGATCGTTTAGGTAAACCGGGAAATTGATGCCGCGCCAGTCGGTACGGGAGCCGCAGAAGGAGGAGAATATGGCACCGGCCTTGAGGAAGGTATTGTCCGGGCCTGCAGGGAACACCAGCGGCAGATCGGTAAAGTCCGGGATATTGGTATCCAGGAAGGGGGTGGGAAAGAATGACAGCTCATCTGCCACCAGGATCTTCTGCGAATTTAAGTTCAGCGTGGAGTTGTTGTCCAAAGTCAGCCACAAGGTGGAATTGGAGGGATCCTCGCATATGTCCATGTAGTGACCGATGAACTCCAGCGTCATGGTGTTGTGATCCTTGAGCTGCAGGGCATCAAATCTAATGGTCTTGCTGATTAATTTGCCCAAATCCTGCTCCTCTATGGGCAGAGTTCTCTGCAGCTGTCCGTTGAGGTAAACATTGAGCTGGGAGCGTATGGGGATCAGCGCCGGTGAGGGCGTATAGTTCAGCAGCACCTCGGCACTGGTCAGGATCTCGTCGGCCCGCATGGCGAAATTAAAATTGATGCGGTTGTGCAGTCCGTCGAGATGGAATGACTCATTGCTGGCATCGCTCTGCAGTACTGACAGCGGGGTGATACGGCGCTGCGGCAGTACGGACTGAGGCACGTACTCATCGGTCAGACCGGACAGCAGACGACCTTCATTGGGCGCCGCCTGAGCAGGTACTGACAGCACCGCTGCTGCAGATACGAAGCAGCAGGCTGCGGTCATTGCGAGTTTAGTTAAAGTTTTTCTGTACATTTTGCTCTTCCATTTTCGGCAGCTGCGGCACGAAGGACAGCAGCGTTTTGAATAAACCGGTCAACAAACCAAAGAAGGATTTAACTACTGCCGGGCAGGCGGCCAAGGCATAGCGGTAGCCGGCAGCCGAGTTCTTCAGCACGGTTCTGGTGTTCTCCCAGAAGCCCTGTACTTGCGGCTTGTCCTGGCTCCACAAATCGGAGCGGGCGAGCGTGCAGTAGTTGAAGCGCTTTTCGTCTTCCAGACCGTTCAGCTTCAGCTGCAGTCCCAGTCTGTCTTTGCCAAAGCCGCGCACCACAGCTTTGAAGCCGTAATTTTCATTGTTGTAGGGCAGATAGAAGGTGATCTCCTGGCCTATCTGCAGATAGTTCGCCAGGATGTGGTAGGTCTGCATATCGTCAAACTTGATGCCCACGCCGCCCTGGGAGAAGTCATGCAGTCTGACCTGCAGGAAACGCTCCTTTTTGATCTCAATTAAGGCCGGCAGATTGAGCACTATGCGCGGATAGCGTCTGATCTGCTTTTTCTCCTGCACGGCCGCCACGGCGCCGCCCAAAATCAGCATGTTGTAGAGCAGCCAGCCCAGGTTGAAGAGTACGGAGAAAGGCTCTCCTCTGGGATTGAAGGCAATGTGATATATACCGGCGAGCAGCCCGATCAGGTTGAGGACTATCAGCAGCAGATAGGGCCTGGACACATTCCAGTCAAAGAAATCTTCCTCAATGCGGCCGCCCTTGGCGGTCACATTGAATTTGCCCAGCCGGGGATTGATTAAGGCCAGGGTGGTGGGCACGGCTATGTACCAGGACAGCACGATCTCATAAATACCGCTCCACAGCGGGTTGCGGTAACCCTTATGGCGGTGCATGTTGGTAAGGGTGCTGTAGACCATGTGCGGCACTACGTAGGCCAGCACGGCTATGGCCGGGGCATAGATCACGTAGGTGCCGAAGAGCAGGTAGGGCAGAGGCGCCAGGAGAAAGACTATGCGCGGCAGACCGTGCAGGAAGTGCATCATGGCGTTGAGGTAGCACACGCGCTGCCCCAGGCTCAGCCCCTTGCCGCCCAGCGGATTGTCCGTACGGAAGATCTGTATCATGCCGCGGGCCCAGCGGATACGCTGTGATATATGGGCAGAGAGAGTTTCCGTGGCCAGACCGGCAGCCAGGGGAATATCGATAAAGGCCTGATCCCAGCCCCGGCGGGACAGTCTGAGGGAAGTATGGGCGTCCTCGGTCACGGTCTCCACGGCTATGCCGCCCACCTCGTTTAAGGCCGCTCTTCTGATCACGGCACAGGAACCGCAGAACATGGTGGCGTTCCAGAAATCATTGCCCTTTTGAATGAAGTCGTGGAACAGGGAGTTTTCCTGCGGCACCCGGGCTATGTCGAGGTTTTTCTCAAAGGGATCGGCAGAGTAGAAGTGATGCGGCGTCTGCACCATGGCCATGTTGCTGTGATTGATCAATATGCCCATGGTCATTTGCAGGAAGGCGTGCACAGGCACATGGTCACAGTCGAATATGGCTATGAACTCGCCCTCGGTCAGCTGCATGGCATGATTGATATTGCCGGCCTTGGCATGGTTATGCTCCTTGCGGACTATGTAGCCGCAGCCTGCCTCCCGGGCAAATTCCCTGAACTCTTCGCGGGTGCCGTCATCGAGAATGTAGACCTTGAGCTTGTCTGCCGGCCAGTCCAGGCTCATGCAGCCGAATACGGCAGGCTTGACCACATCAAGCGGCTCATTGTAGGTAGGAATGTAGACGTCTACCGTAGGGTACTGATCCACGGGGAGATTTATGGGCTCAGGTTTGCGGTCATAGGGCATGGTGAGCTGAAAGTATCCCAGCAGCATGATCAGGAAGGTGTAGATCTCGGTGGTCGCCGTATCATTAAAAAAAAAAAAACCGCCGTAGCTTTCAAAATTCAGGGTGTGGTCATAGCGCCAGAACAGGTAGCGCGAGGAGATCATCACCGACAGCAGCATCATGCACAATATGGTGAAATCGTTGACTGAGCGCAGGATCAGCCAGGCCACTTCCAGCATCAGCAGCATGAACAGGATTTGATAGAAAGTGCTCATAGGCTGAGTGATGCTCCACAAGGTGATCAGCATGCTGAGCACGATGATGAAGTAGAGCAGCAGGCGGGGCAGACTCAGGATATTCCCCCAGCGGCTGCCGGTCCCGGGGCGGGATTCCAAATAACCAGTATAAATATTGTAGTAATTGGATATTTTTTGATAAATTTTATCTACTAATTTTTGCTTTTTGCTATAAACGGCCTTGCCGAAGGCATAGACGTAATCGTTGATCTGCTTTTCCTGAATCGGTTTGGTGCGTACAAAAAGC
>CAYRIZ010000030.1:0-24494 GCA_964424565.1 uncultured Enterobacterales bacterium | reverse complement strand
CAAAAGTCAGATTGAGCTGCAAAAAGGGTCATCAACAAAATTCTGAGAAGGACCTCAGCATAAAGTTTTAAATTTAAGAAGTATGAATTGCTTTGCAGGAATAATTCACATTCGTGAAATTCATATATGCGAATTATTACTGTGCTGCATCCTGCATTTTACAGACAGTTAGCCTTGGGTTATTTCCAACAAAATAAATATCTGCTGACAGCGGTTTTCCTGCCGCAGATCGGGCTTGTGAGGAGAGGATACGGGGCTACCGGCTGCCTGACCCAGGACAGGGGATGGAGAAGTAAGTAAAGGCAGTAAAACAGACAGGACAGGGGGTTATTGGGTTGGGAGCGAGGAGTGCGGGCGGCAGGGAATAATCTCTGCCGCCGCAGGGCAGTCAGGGGGGATTTAATCCAGGGTGCTGATCACGCAGTCATGCGGCTCTTTTTGATTTTCATCCAGGATGATTTCCCCAAAGCTCCTGGCTTTGATAAAGCCGGTCAGCGGGTTTTTCACTGAGGTGATCGGGCTTTGGATCACAGCCTCTACTTCACTGTATTCAAAGGCCAGATCGGCATCGGGATCAAAGGTGCAGTCAATCAGTTTCAGGTTGTGGGCATAGCACAGAGGCTGCGTGCCGGTGATATGGCAGCGGATCAGGGTGAGATTGTGACTGTGCCAGGCCAGATATTCTCCTCTGACCTCAGAGTCAGTGATCACTATGTCGCGGCTTTCCCAGAAGGCATCCTTGGTGTTGAGCACGCTGTTGCTGATGCGTATATTGCTGCAGTACTGAAAGGTGTACTTGCCCTGCAGGGTGAAGTGATCCAGCTCTATATTGGAGCTGTTGAAGAAAATATAGTCGGCATTGCTGATGCTGCTGTTGCTGATCTTGATGTTGCGGCATTTCCACAGCAGTTCCTGGGCATCGGGGAAATTGGAATCGGTGATCTCTATACCGTCCACCTCGCGCAGCATCTTGGGGGCGGTGCTGTATACCTTATGCATTACTATATCGCTGTCATACCACAGCGGAGCCCGGCATTCTGCAGTCAGGGTGCTGTTGATGATGCGGCTGTGCTTGTTGTGCCAAAAGGGATAGCGTCCCTCAAAGGTGCAGTTTACCGCTTCAATATTCGAGCATTCCTTTAAGGCGCTTTCGCCTTCATGAATGCGTACCTGGTCGAGGCGCACCTGATGATGGTTGAACAGCGGCCTCTCGCCATAAAAATCCTTGTCACGAATTTCCAGCATAATTTTCTCTCATGGCGGTTGCTGCCGCCCTTGGTTTTTGGTTGCGCCTAATGCTACAGCACAGCAGAGATCCTGCAAATAGCAAAAGATACCAGGCTTATGCTTTTTTCTCCTGCGGCGGCTGTTTTGGGCAGGTGCCGTCTGTGGCGGCGGATGGCTCCGCAGCTGCGGCCGGACGGGAGAAATCGTGCTTTTTCAGCCAGCCGCCCCGCTGCAGTCTGACGAGAAACATTATCCCGCGCAGAGATAATTCCACAGCCATGGCAATCCAGACTCCGCGGAGACCAAAATGCGGCGCCAGCAGGGCCGCTGCGGTCAGACGCAGCGCCCACATGGAAAAGAAATTGATTACCGAGGGGATCAGCGTGTCGCCTGCTCCCACAAACACACCGTAGGCCACAATGGAGGCGGCATAAAGCGGTTCGGCAAAAGCCTCAATGCGCAGTACACTCACCGCCAGCTGCTGTACAGCCAGATCCGGAGTCATCATGGTCATAAGATAAGGTGAGCACACATACATCACCACGCCGCCGGCGCCCATGGCTATCATGCCCAGGGCTACGGTGATGCGGGCAAAGCTCAGCGCCAGCTTGGGTCTTTTGGCTCCTATGCTCTGACCCACCAGGGTAGTGGCCGCCTCGGAAAAACCTATGCCCGGCATATAGCACAGGCTTTCTATGGTTATGCCAAAGGAGTGGGCGGCTATGGAGGCAATGCCCAGCGGAGCCACAATCACGGTGGTGACTATCTGCGCCAGCGAGATGGCCAGGTGCTGCCCGGCCATGGGCAGGGAAATCTTCAGGGCCCGGAGCACCACTGCCCCCGTAGGCCTGAAGGTGCCGCTGTCCTGGCGCAGGTTGAGCATTTTGGACCGGAAGGCGGCCTGCCAGGTCATGGCCGCGCAGGTACAAAACATAGCTGCCACCGTGCCCAGGGCGGCTCCCTGTACCCCCATGCCCAGTCCAGGCATGATGAAGCTGAAAGGTCCGAGCTCCACTTCCCCGGTGGGGAAGATAAACAGGAAATTGAAGATCACATCGAGTATGCACATCATGATATTGAGCAGGCTCGGTACCTTCATGTTGCCTGAGCAGCGCAGCATGGCTCCGGACAGGAAATTAAGCTGCTGCAGCGGCAGGGCGGCGGCCAGGACCATGAAATATAAGAAGGCGTCATGGCAGATTTCCTCCGCGCCTCCCAGCCAGTACGGCAGATGCGGGCTGATCAGCACGCCTATGACTGCCAGCACAGAGGCCGCCCCTAAGGTGACGGCATAGGACTGGCGCATCACCCGGCGGGCGCCGGCGGCATCATTGGCCCCGATGAGCTGGGCTGCCTGCACGGCAAAACCCATGGCATTGGCGGAGCACAGCCCGCTCATCACCCACACTGAAGAGGAGACCAGGCCTACTGCAGCCGAGGCGGAGGCACCCAGACTGCCCACCATGGCAGCATCTATGTAAAACATCATAATGGTGGAGAGCTGCGCCATGATGGACGGGGCGGCCAGCTTGATGATGAGCAGCAGTTCCTGCCTGAAGGTAAATCTGCCGCGGCTGCGGATTTGAGCTAACAGTTCCTCTCCGGTCATGTTCCCACTACGCCTGCCGTCCAGGGACGCGCGGCGCTCCTTTGATTGCAGAAAAGAAATTCACAAGGGATGCTGATGCTGTCTGCGAGGCTCCCTGATACCTCCAAAATGCCGTGCAATCTGCCCTTTTTTCAGGCTTTTGTCAAATCTCCGGCCGGCGGGATGATAGCAGGCAAACTGCAGGAAAAGAAGGCATCAATCAGGGCACAGTGCGGTCAGCTGCACGGCAAAAGCGTCACCTGTTTTAAGCAGCCGTCCTGCGGCAATTTTCCTGCCTTCATGCAGCAGGGAAACCTGTTTTAACTGGCTGTTTAGCGGCAGTATGCTGCCCGGCTGCAGGGCTGTGAGCTGCTCCCGGGTGATGTCCTGGCGCTCCAGCTCAAACACTACCTCAAGCTGTCTGGCATCAGGGGTGGTTATATCAGAGCCGGCGGCGGTTGCTCTGCCCTGACTGCGGCTTTGGAATTGCTCACGCAGCCGCACTGCTCCGTCCTGCAGTTCAGCCCGGGCGCGGAGAGCGCCGGCCTCCAGCTGCAGGCTGCATTCATCAGGCACCAGGGTGTCGCCTGCCTGCAGCGCCTTCAGCTCGTCCTGGGAAAGCAGCATGCTCCCGAGGATTACGGAAAGCTGCAGCGGTAAATGATCTCCTGCCGCCGCAGTCTCCCGGGCAGAAAAAGGCTCGGTCAGAGTCAGCAGGATCTGCACGGCGGCCTGAGCCTGGGCAAAAAGCCGCAGCGGCACCAGGCTGTCGCCTAATTTGAGTTTAAAGCCCCAGTACGGCTGAGCCGGGCTGGCCTGAAAGTCCGGCTGATAACTGACCACTCTGATGCTGCAGCCCAACAGGTCACCAAGCTGCTGCAGCGGCCCGCTGAGTAAAATCTCCAGCCCTGCCAGCTTCAGCTCAGGCTCCAGATCCTGCAGCGGCGTTTTGCTGTCGGCAAAGGCCGGCAGGCTGTGGAGGCAGGCAAAATCAAGAGCTTTTAAATAAAAGTGCCCGCCGGCGGCACAGATCTCCAGCGCCGGAGCGCGGCCTGCGGTATCCCGGCTGTCCTCCGCCAGCTGAAAACAGTCGTTCTGCAGCGGCTGCAGCAGGCTGTACAGCCTGATTTGGCTCTGATTGTCAAATTCCATGATCGTCCCCTGTATCCCTGTATTTTGTCTCTTTGTTTTCAGCAGCGCAGACAGTCTCCACACAGACTTTAAAAAGGTAAATCTGCCGCGGCCGGGAGCCCGTTTGGGAGTGTACCAGAAGTGTAATCCCGATCACCTTGCCACACGCCGCAGTGACGGCCAATTTTCCCCGTATTTTTCAGAATCATCAATTGATCTCACGTGACTCTTGCTTTAGAATATGGTGCTCCCAAATATATGGGAAGAGTAAAGTCTGTCCAAAGAATTGGACCAACAGGAGATTTTATTTAATGGCTACTATTAATCAGCTGGTGCGCAAGCCCCGCGTAAAGGTGGTTTCCAAGAACAAGGTTCCGGCCTTGGAAGCCTGCCCTCAGAAGCGCGGCGTCTGCACCCGCGTTTACACTGTTACGCCTAAGAAGCCGAACTCGGCTATGCGTAAAGTATGTCGTGTCCGCCTGACCAATGGTTTTGAAGTTACTTCCTACATCGGCGGTGTCGGTCACAATCTGCAGGAGCACTCTGTTGTGCTGATCAGAGGCGGTCGTGTCAAGGACCTCCCTGGTGTGCGTTACCACACCATCCGCGGAACCCTGGACTGCGCCGGCGTTAAGGATCGCAAGCAGGGTCGTTCTCTGTACGGTGTCAAGAAGCCTAAGGCTTAATCGGACATCCCCGCAGAGTAAGGCCAAACAAATTTTAGTGCCCAGATTAATTTATTAGTTTTGGATAACCCTGAAGTTACGAGGATTTTTCAATGCCAAGACGTCGTGTTGTCGGTCAGCGCAAAATTCTGCCTGATCCCAAGTTCGGTTCAGAGCTCTTAGCAAAGTTCATTAATGTCGTAATGCTTGACGGCAAGAAGTCCGTCGCTGAAAGCATTGTCTACGGCGCTTTAGATACCATTTCTCAGAAGAGCGGCAAGGAGCACCTCGCCCTGTTCGAGGAAGCCCTTGAGCATATTCGTCCAGCTGTAGAAGTGAAGTCCCGCCGTGTGGGCGGTTCCACTTATCAGGTTCCGGTTGAAGTACGTCCTGCCCGCGGCAATGCCCTGGCCATGCGCTGGCTGGTGGATGCTGCCCGTTCCCGCCATGAAAAGACCATGGCTCTGCGCCTGGCCGGCGAAATGATGGATGCCGCTGAAAACAAAGGCTCTGCAGTGAAGAAGCGTGAAGACGTTCACCGCATGGCCGAGGCCAACAAGGCCTTTGCTCACTTCCGCTGGTAATCAGAGAGGTTTATTAAATTGCCACGTTCAACACCTATTAATCTTTACCGCAACATCGGTATTAGTGCGCATATCGATGCGGGCAAGACCACTACTACCGAGCGTATTCTGTACTACACCGGTGTGAACCACAAGATTGGTGAAGTTCACGACGGTGCCGCCACCATGGACTGGATGGCCCAGGAGCAGGAGCGCGGTATTACCATTACCTCTGCAGCCACCACCTGCTACTGGAGAGGTATGGCTCATCAGTTCCCCAAGCCTTATCGTTTCAACATCATTGACACCCCGGGCCACGTGGACTTCACCATTGAGGTGGAGCGTTCCATGCGTGTACTCGACGGCGCCGTGATGGTGTACTGCGCCGTGGGCGGCGTGCAGCCTCAGTCCGAGACTGTATGGCGTCAGGCCAACAAGTACCACGTACCGCGCATTGCCTTTGTCAACAAGATGGACCGTACCGGTGCCAACTTCCTGCGCGTAGTCGAGCAGATTCAGACCCGCCTCAAGGGCACTCCTGTTCCTCTGCAGCTGCCTATTGGCAAGGAAGACTCCTTTGTGGGTGTAGTTGACCTGCTGAAGCGCAAGGCTATTGACTGGCACGATGAAGATCAGGGTGTAACCTTCGATTACAACGATGTGCCGGCTGACATGGTTGACGATGTTGAAGAGTGGCGTGCCAAGATGGTGGAAGCTGCTGCTGAAGCCAATGAAACCTTAATGGAGAAGTTCTTCGGCGGTGAGGAGCTGACTGAAGACGAGATCGTGGCCGGTCTGCGTGAGCGTACCCTGCGCGGCGAGATCATCCCCATGACCTGTGGTTCCGCCTTCAAGAACAAGGGCGTGCAGGCCATGCTGGACGCCGTGGTGATGTATCTGCCTTCTCCTGTGGACATTCCTCCGGTCAAGGGTGTAACCCTGGACGGCACTGAGGATGAGCGCAAGGCTGACGACAAAGAGTCCTTCTCTGCCCTGGCCTTCAAGATTGCCACCGATCCTTTCGTAGGCAACCTGACCTTCCTGCGCTGCTACTCCGGTACTGCCGTGTCCGGCGACACCGTGATGAACTCCGTCAAGCAGAAGCGCGAGCGTTTCGGCCGTCTGGTGCTCATGCACGCCAACAACCGTGCTGAGATCAAGGAAATCTTCGCCGGCGACATAGTCGGTGCCATTGGCCTGAAGGAAACCACCACCGGTGATACCCTCTGCGACGAGACCAAGCCTATTATCCTCGAGCGCATGGAGTTCCCGGATCCGGTGATCTCCGTAGCCGTGGAGCCCAAGACCAAGTCCGACCAGGAAAAGATGGCCCTGGCCCTGAACCGTCTGGCTCAGGAAGACCCTTCCTTCCGCGTCCACACCGACGAGGAATCCGGTCAGACCATTATTTCCGGTATGGGTGAGCTGCACCTGGACATTATCGTCGACCGTATGCGCCGCGAGTTCAATGTTGACTGCAACGTCGGCAAGCCGCAGGTAGCCTACCGCGAGACCATTCGTTCCAAGGTGGAGCAGGAAGGCAAGTTCGTTCGTCAGTCCGGCGGCCGTGGTCAGTACGGTCACTGCTGGCTGCGCATCGAGCCTCTCGAGGCCGGCAAGGGCTACGAGTTCGTCAACGAGATCGTGGGCGGTGTTATTCCCAAGGAATACATCCCTGCCGTGGACAAGGGCGTGCAGGAGCAGATCGGCAACGGTGTGCTCGCCGGCTTCCCGGTAGTTGACGTCAAGGTTACCGTATTCGACGGTTCCTTCCACGAAGTTGACTCCTCTGAAATGGCCTTCAAGATTGCCGGTTCCATGGCCTTCAAGGCCGGCTTTATGAAAGCCTCCCCGGTGCTGCTTGAGCCTATCATGAAGGTTGAGGTTGAGACCCCTGAGGACTACATGGGTGATGTTATCGGCGACCTGAACCGCCGCCGCGGCCTGGTGGAAGGCATGGAAGACGGCCCTACCGGCAAGATCATCCACGCCATGGTCCCGCTGGCTGAGATGTTCGGTTATGCTACCGATCTGCGTTCCCAGACCCAGGGTCGTGCCTCCTATGTGATGGAGTTCGGTCACTACGCCGAGGCCCCGAAGAATATTGCTGACGCTGTGATTGCCTCCCGTCAGACCAAGTAACTTTTAATTTGGCGCAGCTTATGGTTATGGATATTGAGGCTGCGCCTGCTGAAGGAAATAGATAACATGGCAAAGGAAAAGTTTGAGCGTACCAAGGTACACGTAAACGTAGGCACCATCGGTCACGTTGACCATGGCAAGACCACTCTGACTGCAGCTATGACCAAAGTGCTGTCAGCCAAGTTCGGCGGTGCCGCCCTGGCTTTTGATGAAATCGACAAGGCCCCGGAAGAGAAGGCCCGTGGTATTACCATCAATTCCGCTCACGTTGAGTACGACACTGAAAAGCGTCACTATGCCCACGTTGACTGCCCGGGTCACGCTGACTATGTGAAGAACATGATTACCGGTGCTGCTCAGATGGACGGTGCCATTCTGGTGGTGGCTGCCACTGATGGTCCTATGCCTCAGACCCGTGAGCACATTCTGCTGGCCCGTCAGGTAGGTGTACCTTACATCATCGTGTTCCTGAACAAGTGCGACATGGTGGACGACGAGGAGCTGCTGGAGCTGGTTGAGATGGACGTACGTGACCTGCTCAATCAGTACGAGTTCCCTGGTGATGACACTCCGGTCATCCGCGGCTCTGCTCTGTGCGCCCTGAATGGCGAGCCTGAGTGGGAAGAGAAGATTCTGGAGCTGGCTGACACTCTGGACACCTACATTCCTGACCCGATGCGTGACATCGACCACCCGTTCCTGCTGCCTATTGAGGACATTTTCTCCATCTCCGGCCGTGGTACTGTGGTGACCGGTCGTGTAGAGCGCGGTATTGTTAAGGTAGGCGACGAAGTTGAAATCGTCGGTATCCGTCCGACCAACAAGACCGTGGTAACCGGTGTTGAAATGTTCCGCAAGCTGCTTGACCAGGGTCAGGCTGGCGACAACGTCGGCGTGCTGCTGCGCGGCACCAAGCGTGAGGATGTGGAGCGTGGTCAGGTTCTGGCTGCTCCGGGTTCCATTACCCCGCACACCAAGTTCGAGGGTGGTGTATACGTACTGAGCAAGGATGAAGGCGGCCGTCACACTCCTTTCTTCAAGGGCTATCGTCCGCAGTTCTTCTTCCGCACCACTGACATTACCGGCACCATTGAGCTTGAGGAAGGCGTGGAGATGGTAATGCCTGGTGACAACACCAAGATGATCGTATCCTTAATCCACCCGGTGGCCATGGCCGAGGGCGAGCGTTTCGCCATTCGTGAAGGCGGCCGTACCGTAGGTGCCGGTGTGGTTTCCAAGATCATCGACTAATCAGCTTCAAATCTGATTATTGCGGACTGACTTGAGCAGTCCGCTAAGTAAGACGGGCAGGATTTATTCCTGCCTGTTTTATTTTGGGGGGAGGGGAGAGCTGAGAGCCTGGGGGCAGAGGGCGGCAGCAGTTACTGCCGGTGGTTTTCCTGCAGCAGGGGCAGGGCATCGTCCCGCCTTGCCCGGTGGCGCTGCAGCGGCTGACTGATGCTGCTGCAGCTGCGTGCCGTCAGCTGCAGGCGGGCATTTTCCGCGGCGGCTGAAAGATCGCAGCTGGCGGCCAGTACCGTCAGCACCGAGCTTAAGGTCAGTATTTTGAATTTGTTCACTGCCGATCTCCCTGATCTGCCTCAGCGGCTGCCTTGTAAACTGATATGATCAAAATAATCTGCAGCACCAGATAAATGAAGCCCAGCAGCGGGATTTCGGCTGCAGCCAGAAAGGGCAAAAGCGGGGCAAAGAGCACGGCGGTGAGCATGGCCAGGCCGAAGATAAAGGCATAAAGCACCACAAAGGCCAAAGTCTTGAGTATGCTGGTCCATAGGGAATAACCGCACAACAGCCACCAGCTGAAAAAGGCCCCTAAAGGGCCCAGCAGGAAGGTTAAAAGTGCGGCGACCACGGCATTGGCCGTACGGCTCATCTGTGTTTCGCTGTCCATTCGCGGAAACTCCTGATTGTTGTACTTGATTGTTGATAATTTATTTCATTGTTTGTCTGGTCTGCTTTGTTAGACTGACTGCAGCGGCGAAAGTTTCGCGGCACAGGGCGCAATTCCTCATTTTTCCCACTTTTTGGCAGGCAGATCCTGCACAACGGCATAGCTGCTGAAGTGGAGAAAAGTGCAGCAGTGGACTCCTGGTCGGTCTGATCATAAGATTTGCAAGATGTGATCTGAAAACCTTAATTTATTTTGTCATTGCTCTAGACTAAGAGCAATTTGAACCTACTTTGACGGGAGAAACGTATGTATCAGCATTTGACAGATAAAAACTTAGCACTTGACTTAGTCCGAGTCACTGAAGCCGGCGCCCTGGCGGCTGCCCGTTTCTATGGCAAAGGCGACAAGGAAGCTGCTGACAAGGCTGCTGTCGATGCAATGCGCATTGCTTTTCAGGGTGTTCACGTACAGGGTACAGTAATCATAGGTGAGGGCGAAAAGGACAAGGCCCCCATGCTGTACAATGGTGAAGACGTAGGTTACGGCGACGGTCCTGAAGTTGATGTGGCCATAGATCCGGTGGAAGGTACCAGTGCAGTGGCCAACGGCCGTATGAATGCACTGTCTGTGGTAGGCATGGCCAAGAAGGGCGGTTTGTTCAATCCCGGCCGCAGCTTCTACTGCAAAAAGATTGCCGTCTGTGCCGAGGCCGCCGACGTCATAGATATCAATGCTCCGGTAAATGTTAATCTGCGGGCAGTAGCCAGAGCCCTGGGCAAGCCGGTGAATGAGGTCAATGTCTTTGTGCTGGACAAGCCGCGTCATAAGAAATTAATTTCCGATATTCGTCTGGCCGGTGCCCGCGTCAATCTGCACAATGACGGCGACGTGGCCGGAGCTCTGATGGCCTGCGATCCCTCTTCCCCTATAGATATACTGATGGGTACCGGCGGTACTCCTGAGGCTGTAATCACTGCCTGCGCCCTGAAGGGTATAGGCGGTCAGCTCCTGATTCAGTTCGATCCGCAGTCTGAGGAAGAGCGTAACAATCTGCTCGCCGATGGTGTGGATTTAAGCCGTGTGCTGTGTACCGATGATCTGGTAACCACCGATCAGTGTTTCTTTGCCGCCACCGGTGTGACCGACGGTGAAGTGCTGCCCGGTGTTTCCTACAGAGGCGACATGGCCATTACCAAATCTCTCTCCACCCGCGGCAGAACCGGTACCATGCGCTATGTGGAGGCCTACCACAACAGAAGAAAGCTCGCCAAGATGAGCACTATAGAATACTGATGATCAGTGTCATGACACTGTAAGCTACTATTCTAAGTTAATTGCACATACCACGGCCCTGCCAGCGCAGGGCCTTTCTGTATCTCCCCGATCTCTTTTGCTTTGCTTTTCCAGCTCTTCTGCAGCGGAAATCCTGCTCGTATCACTGTAAATGTGCAGAAATCAAGTCTGCATCTGCTATTTGCACTAAAAACAGCAATGCACCACAACAGCGCCTGAAACAGGATAGCCGATGGTGAAGAATAACCGGCTGCAGACAATATGTGAGCCCGATCACGGGGCCGCCGGGGCAATGATCTGCCGTGAGCGGGGCCGGGACGGGAATTTTGTAGCAATAAATATGCCAAATTTAAGATGGTGACGGGCCGGCGCGGCGGACAGCCCCCTGTCAATTTTTGGGCCAGACTGCGTCGATTTGGTGCTTAAACCGTGGCTGATAAAGAAAAATCTGCTAAATTGTGGCACGGATCTTAGTTGGGTGCTATTCTCCCAAATAAGTTCTGACAGCGCAGTTTTTTCGGCACTATGCCGCCGCTGCGGCTGCCTGAAATTGGAACTGTCCACATTCATTGACAGAAGAGGTCTGCAGTAAGCAGCAGGGAAAGACTATGAAGAGAATTGTAGCTATTATTAAGCCGTTCAAACTCGATGATGTACGTGAAGCTTTAAGCGCCAATGGTATCTCCGGTATGACTGTGTCCGAGGTCAAGGGCTTTGGCAGACAGAAGGGCCACACTGAGCTCTATCGCGGTGCTGAGTACGTAGTAGATTTTCTGCCCAAGGCTAAGATCGAACTGGCAGTACGCGATGAGGACGTAGAACTGTGCATTCAGGCTATTACCAAAGGCGCGCATACTGGTAAAATAGGCGACGGTAAGATTTTCGTTTCCGAGATTGAGCGCGTCATTCGCATTCGTACCGGCGAGGAGGGCGAGGACGCCATCTGATGAAGGTGCCCGATGCAAAAACTTTTCAGACAGCTGCTCGCCTCCGTGGTGGCAGCTGTGTGTATTTCAGGCTGCTCTACCACTCCGCCTGAAAATCCTCAAAATCTCTGCAGTATATTTCAGGAAAAAGACAGCTGGTATGCTGCAGCTCACGCCGTGCATAACAAATACGGTGTTCCCATTAATACAGCCATGGCCATTATGTATCAGGAATCCCAGTTTGTCGGGGATGCCAGACCGCCTATGCGCTGGTTCCTCTTCATTCCCTACGGCCGCGGCAGCTCCTCCTATGGTTATGCCCAGGCGCAGGACGAGGTATGGGAACAGTATGTGGATGAAGCCGGCTCCTGGTTTTCAGACCGCGATGATTTTGCCGATGCCCTCGACTTTATAGGCTGGTATATGAGCAAGACCAGGGAAATCAACGGCATACCTTTTTCCGACGCCTACAATCATTATTTGAATTATCACGAAGGCTGGGGCGGTTTTGCCCGTCACACCTACGAGAGCAAGGACTGGCTGCTCAATACCGCCCGTCAGGTGCAGGCCCGTTCGGATCTTTACAGAAGTCAGCTCATCAGATGTGAGCTGTACTGATCTCCCGTCAGGCTGCTGATTGATTTTTGCTGATGTAATTGGTGCTGATGAAAAAAGCAGTATTTTTGGACCGCGACGGCATCATCAACATAGACTACGGCTATGTCTCCTCCTGGGATGATTTTGTGTTTGTGCCCGGGGTGATCCCGGCTCTGGCGGCCCTGCGCCGGGCCGGCTGGCTGCTGGTGCTGACCACCAATCAGTCCGGTATTGCCCGCGGCATGTTCACGCCGGCGGATTTTTTAAAATTAACCGCCCTGATGCAGCAGACCCTGCGCCGGCAGCAGGCTGAATTTGACGGCATTTATTACTGCCCGCATCATTCTCAGGGCAGCGTTGCTGCCTTTGCCCGCAGCTGCCGCGGCCGCAAGCCCGAGCCGGGCATGATGCTGCAGGCGGCGGTGGATCTCAATATAGATCTGGCCCGTAGCATCATGATCGGAGATCATGCAGGTGATCTGCAGGCGGCGGCGCGGGCCGGGATAGGAAGACTGATCCTGGCCGGGGAGCACCTGCAGGAGGAAGCCCCCAAACTGCCGCCGGGGACGGAATGCTTTGCCGATCTGGCTGATTTTGTGCAAAAGGAATTGTTTTATGCAGATTAAGAGCTCAGTGTGCCTGGCCTGTGCTGCAGCTTTGCTGCTGACCGGCTGCAGTCTCATCAATACTTCCGCCGGGAAATCCTCAGCCCCGCAGTCTCCTGCCGCGGCGGCCGCACAGCGTCTGCCGGCCGGAGCGCAGATCATTCATCAGAAGCTTTCCTACCTGTTCAATGCCAGTGACAGCTTTTTGGTGGTACAGGACGGCGATTATGCCTCCACCGGCTCGCTTTATGAAAATTCCGGCCGCTTTGTGCAGCATCATCTGGCGGAAAAGCTCAGTCAGCACGGCAGCCGGGCCGTGGCCATGCGCGGCTATTACCGTCCGGGGCAGCTGCAGCAGGAGGCTGACGCCCGCGGCTGCTCGCTGTATATGGTAGCCCGCATAGAGCATTTGCTGGATGAGCCCAACAGACCCAAGGAACTCTCGGTGCTGGTCAATACCTACAGCACCCGCACCGGCAGTCTGCTCGACTCTGTCATCTTAAATGCCAGGGCAGTGACACTGGATGAGATGTTCAATCAAAACAATTCTGTGGCCGAACAGCTCATCGGCAATTATGTCATGCTGATGTACTCCAAGATAGGTTCCAAGCAGGGCGGACAGGCTTACTGAGTGCTGCCCCAAGGGAGCTTTTTGGGGGGCGCAAATCAGGCAGGCCGCTGCAGCGCTTTTGCTCTGTTTCGCAAAGAAAAAATTTGCTGATTATTTTGAAATTGTATTACAATGCGAAGTGCAGAGATCAACGGACTATAGCCGTTGCTTGTTTTCTGTTTCAAACAGTATTTGGAGAAAATTCATGAATAAGTATCAGGCAATCTTAGGCGCTGCCGCTTTAAGCGCCACTGTGCTGGCTGGCTGCTCTTCCTCTTTAGATCAGCTCAATGCAAAGGTTGATGCCATTGCTGCTGACGTTGATGCCTTAAAGGCTCAGCAGTCCAAGCTGGCCAATGACGTAGCTTTCGTCAAGTCTGACGCTGCCCGTGCCAACGAGCGTCTGGACAACCTGGCCCGCAGATACAAGAAGTAATTTTTACTTCTCTTTGTTTCTGCAACGCAGGCCCGCCTTTGGCGGGTCTGCTGCGTTTTGGCGCTTTCATTTTTCTTTTTGTATTTTTCCTCTGCATTCTCCTTCCTGTTCCTTTTCTGCCTCTGTTTCTTTGTAGTCAGCAGCTCCTGCCCTGTCCGCTCGTCCGCCCTCAGGACTGCCGTAATTTTTAAATTACTGTAAAAATTTGATGAGAATAATAAACAGTAATTGAAAGCGGTGTATGGCGTTTTACGCTATAATTTATACATGTGATTTTTTGGGACAAATTATTGCCACAGTAATTTTTGTTCTTTATCATGATCATGGACTCTGATCTCTCAATCTGTACCTGCGCCATTCGGCCGCAGTCCACTGGAGCCTGTCATGCAGCAGCTTAATCCCGGCTTTTATGTCTTCAATTCCAATGATCTGGACAATCTGGCCCTGGCCGCCTGTTATTTAATGGAACATTACCCTCTGCCCAATGCCCTGGGGCGGGAAAAGATTGTGGTGATGAATCCGGGAATGAAGACCTATTTCAGGCAGTATCTGGCCCGGTACAGCGGGGTGGCCGCATTGTGCGACTATCAGCAGATCTGGCAGCTTCTCTTTGAGATACACCGTCTGATCCATCCTCAGGCGGATCGCCGCAATCTCTTCTCGCGCATGTACATGACCTTAAATATCCTGGGCCTGAAGGAGGAGTGGGGCAAGGCACCGCCGCGCGGGACGCCGGCCCATTTTGATTATTTCAAAAAGATGCGCGATTACCTCGAGCGCGATGCCGCCCATGACAAAGCCTATATGCTGGCTGCCCGCCTGGCCGACACGCTGGATCAGTATCAGATGTACCGCCCGCAGTGGATTGAGCAGTGGAACGAGTGGAGCGAGGAGGATTTCGCCCTCTATTATAAGGATCCCACAGCCGACGGGGTGATCGCGCGTTTCATCAAAAAAGAGAGCAGGGACAAGCCCGGCGTCAAAAATATTCTGCAGGGCAATGTCTGGCAGATGCACATATGGTCACGCCTGCGGCGCAATCTGGCGCCGGTGGCAGGAGACAGTCTGCAGGTCAGCGACGGCAGTCAGCGCGCTGATCATGTGATCACGCCGCAGGAAGATCCTCTGCTCTTTCTGGACCGTGCCGGGGTGGTGTCCGGTCTGACCAGGCAGCTGGCTGCAGAAGAGGAGGCTTTACCGCGGCTGCCGGCGCGTATTTTTATCTTTGGGGTGTCGGCACTGCCGCCGCAGGTGATCAATTTTCTGCAGGCCCTGTCCCGGCACTGCGCCGTCTGTCTGATGCTGCTCAATCCCTGCGCTCAGTACTGGGGTGATTTGACTGCAGACAGCAGTGACTTTTTTGCCAAATTCAAAAAAGAGCGCCGCCTGGCCCGCCTGCTGCCTGATGTGCCCGGTCAGCATACCCCGGCGGCGGCAGACAATTTGGATTATCTGCAGGCCGGGCATTATGACGAGCACAGCGGTGAGCTGCTGGAAGGCAATGCGCTGCTGCTGGGGCTGGGCCGTCAGGGCATGGATAATCTCTCGCTGCTGTGTGCCCTCAATCCCATGCCGCAGTTTACCGATTTGTTCCGGGAGCAGGCCAAGGACACTCTGCTGCATTCTCTGCAGCAGCAGTTGCTGCAGCTGCAGCCTGCCGGGGAGGGCAGGCAGGAGATCAGCCCTGATGACCTCTCGCTGGAAATACACAGCTGCCACACCCGCCTGCGCGAAATGGAAGTGCTGCGCGATGCCCTGCTGCGCCGCTTCAAGGAGGCCAAAGAGGCCGGCCGGCCGCTGCAGCCGCGGGAGATTGTGGTAATGGTGCCGGCCATCAATGAATATGCCCCCTATATCAGCGCCGTCTTCGGGGCGGTACCGCGTGATGATCCCAATTATCTGCCCTATACCATATCCGATCGCACGCAGCTGGAGGACAGTCCGCTGTGCGAGGCGGTGCTGGCGCTGCTGAATATCAGCTCCAGCCGCATCAGCAATATACTGGTGGCAGATCTGCTTTCCATAGAGCCGCTGGCGCGTCATTTTGGCATCAGCCCTGATGATGTGGCGGTAATTGAAGGCTGGTTTTCCGGGGCCGCCGTCTTCTGGGGACTGGATGATGAGGATACCAGGGAGGAGGCAGAAATATCCCTGCCTGGTACCTTTGAGCGCGGACTGATGCGCATGCTCGCCGGTACCATGGGCGGAGAACAGCCGGGAAGCGGCAATTACAGTGAAATAGAAGGCGATGATGCCGAACTGCTGGGACAGCTGTATGACTTTATTGTCAAACTGCGCCGGCTGCGCACCATTTTTACCCCGCATCTGCAGCTGCATCCCGAGGAGTGGCAGCGCTATCTGGAACAGCATATTTTCCATGACTTCTTTGATGAAGATGAGGAAGTGTTCCTGCACAAGCAGAACATTATGCAGATAGTAGATGAAATACGGGAGTGCTGCCGCGATCTGCAAAAGCCGCCGCTCATTACCTTGCCGGTATTTCATGCCCTGCTGCAGGGACATTTGTCCGATCAGCGCAATTTCAATCCTTTTTTGAGCGGCAAAATCAATTTCTGCTCCCTGGTGCCCATGCGCGCGGTGCCTTTCCGCCATATCTTTATCCTGGGGCTCAACGACGGGGAATTTCCGCGCCATGAGCGCATGCCAGGCTTTAATCTCCTCGGGGTGAGCGATCTCTACCGCCGCGGTGACCGCTCGCGCAGTCTCGATGACCGCTTCCTCTTTTTGGATGCCCTGATCTCCGCCCGCGAGAGCATTTATTTTTCCTATATAGGTGAAAGCCCGGTGTCGCAGCAGGAGCTCAGGCCCTCGGTGGTGATCACGGAGCTGCTTGATTATCTGGCCGAAAACTTTAAAGTCGGCCCCGACGGCAGCGGCGATCCGCTGGAGATCATCAAACGCCGTTTGTGCTGCCAGGAGCGTTTGAATGCCTACAATCCCGATAATTTCACCGTGCACCGGGATCCGGGCTGCCTGCCGCGTTTACCTTCCTTTGATCAAAGCTGCTGTGTGCCCAATCAGGAAAGAAATCAAACCCGGCAGGTACTGGGGGTGTGCAGTGAGTGGGGACTTAGTCCTGAACCGGCTGTGCAGCTGGATCTGGGGCAGCTGTCTGCCTTTTTATCCAGTCCGGCGGAATATTTTCTGCGCCGGCGCCTGAAGATCAATTTAAACCGCAATGACCATACCCTGCAGGAATGCGAGGATTTTGCCCGTGATGATTTTGCCAATGCCTGGGTGTGCCTGGAGATTTTAAACCGCCCGGCTGCGGAAACTGATCTGGTACTGCAGGGAGAAATCAGAGGCGGCCGGCAGCCCTTTGGTATCTTCGGGCAGCACAACTGCCAAAAGCTCAAAGAAAGAACCGCCAGGATGCGGCAGATCCTACAGAAACAGACCGGACTGGAGAATTTAAGTCAGCGTAAGGGCGAACATATCAGCGGCGTGGAGTGGAAAATTGCACTGCCTGACGATTTGCGGCAGGCGGGAGGAGAGAAGAGCTGCCGCTTTATCCTGTCGGCTGATTTTCTCAGCTGTCCGGACGGGGCCTGCAAACTGGTACAGCCTTATGTGTACCGGCCTTTGCAATTTGACAGTGAAACCAATCCCGGTCCCTGGTTTAATGCCCTGCTGCAGCAGTTGTCTTATTTTCTCAAATATCAGCAGGGAGCGCCCTGCCTGGTTTTTGACAGTACAGGAAATGCCGCGCTGCAGCAGCCTTTGAGTGCTGATCAGTGCCGGGAGGCTCTGCAGGAACTGCTGACGCTCTTTGTAATCGGTCAGAGCCGGCCGCTGCCTGTATGCAAAGGTTTTCTGCAGAGGCGGGCTGCCCTCGGGGAGGATGCCGATCCGCAGGCTGTACTGCAGCCGGCTCTCAATTATCAGGAATATGACCGGGCCTTTATCTATTTGTTCAGCACACCGCAGGAGGTGGCGGCCAATCCTGAACTGTCTGAGCTGGCCCTGCGTTTTGCTGATTTTTACCAAAAATTTGTGTATTCCCAGATGGAGGAGATTGAGGCATGACTTCAGCTGCATCCGCGACCCCTGCCGTACAGGAGGCGAAGACACTTAATCTGCTGTCCTTTGATCTCAGGCATTCTTCCATGATTGAAGCCTCAGCCGGCACCGGCAAGACCTATACCATCACTTATTTGGTTTTAAGACTGCTGCTTTGTGCCGGCCGCAGCGGCACAAATCTGTCGGAGCCGCTGAAACTGGAAAATATCCTGGTGGTGACCTTTACCAATGCCGCCGCCTCTGATTTGAAACTGCGCATACGCGAAAAGATCCGCGATGCCCGCCGCTGTTTTACTGCAGCGCTCAAAAATGAGGATGTGTCCTCCTTTGATGACACCATGCAGAAGCTGCTGCAAATCCTGCAGCAGGAAAAGGCGGATTTGAGCGCCTGCTGCCGGGTGCTGCAGCATGCCGAGCGGGATATGGACAAGGCTGCCATCTGCACCATTCACTCCTTCTGCAACAGTGCCTTAAATCAAATCTATGCCTTTGAAGCCGGTGAAGCCTTTGAGACTGAGCTGTGCGCTGATCTCTCAAATCTGGAAGATGAGGCCTGCAATCAAATCTGGCGGGAATGCTTTTATAAGGATAAAAAACATGAAGAGGAGGCAGAACTGCTGCTGCAGCTGATCGGCAGCGACAGTCCGGAGGCGATCAGGGAGCTGTATAAGAAGCTGCTGCAGGTGCGACTCTCCGGATCTGACAAACACAGTGTGCTTTCCTTTGCCGTCAAAGAAAACACTCTTTATCTCGACCGCGGGCGCCGCAAAGCCTCCACTCTGCTGCAGGATCTGCGCAGCAGGGCAGAGGGGATTATAAAAAGTGCCGTCGCGGAATTTGAGCAGGCAAAAAAACAGCTTACCGGCAGGCTGACCCCGGAGGTACTGTCCCTGCTGCAGCAGGGAGCCCGGGGCGAGGTGGCAGCAGAGGGTCTGTTTGCCCGTACGGATGGCAAGACAGTCAGCTTCAATAAGGGCAAAGGTCAGAAAGTGCTGCAGTTGCTGCTGCAGCTGCTGGAGGCTGAAACTTATCCGCCGGCGGAGGCAGCAGACATTGATCTTGAGGTGATCAATGCCGAAAGCATGATCTCTTATGGCAAATCAGCAGTGAAAAAACTGAAAAATGCCGCGCAGGTGCAGGAGCTTTTCGCCTGTATCCGGGATTTTATTGCCGAATGCGCCGCTATCGGCAGCCGGACTTCTCCCCTGGGCCGCGAGCTTAAGGCGGCACTGGCCATGTGTGTCTTTGAGCGCTTTGAAGAGCTCAAAGAGCAGCGGCAGGTGATGAATTACGATGATGTACTGCTGCGTCTGAACCGGGCTCTGCATCAGGGGGAGCGCGGGGATCGCCTGGCTGCCATGATTAGACAGCGTTATGCCGCAGCCATGATAGATGAATTTCAGGATACCGATCCGGTGCAGTATGCCATTTTTGAAAAACTCTATTTGCAGAAGAATAAGGGCGAGGTCGAGACTGAGGGCCGCTGCTATCTCATAGGCGATCCCAAGCAGTCCATCTACAGCTTCCGCGGCTCGGACATCAATTCCTACATCAAAGCCTACAGGCGTATTGCCGAGCTTTCCTCAGGAGAGGCGGTTTATACCTTAAATACCAATTTCCGCTCTGCCCCGCAGGTGGTGGAGGCCGTCAATACCCTGTTCTCCGGGGAGCTGAATGCGGATAACAAACAGCCTTTTATGACGCCTGAAGTGCAGTTTTTGCAGGTTAAGCATTCCTCGGGCAGAAAATTCTTTTACTTCCCAGACTACAAAGAAAAATATGGAGGTAAGGAAAAGGAGGAAATTCCGGCCTGTTATGTCAGCCTGCTTGACCCTGCATCTTCCAGGTTGAGCAAAGGACGGGCGCAGGAAGCCTTTGCCCGGCTTTGTGCCCTGCAGGTCAAACGCTGCCTGACGGACGGAAGGATCTGGGAGCAGGGCAAAGAACGAAAAGTCAGACCAGGCGACATAGCCATACTGGTACGCAGTGCCGGGGAATGCGATAAAGTGATGGCACAGCTGCGCCGGCTGAATATTTCCGGGGTGTTCTACTCCGATAAAAGCTCGGTGCTGCATACAGATGAAGGCCGTCCCACACAGGAGGCGCAGGAGATCTTCTTTTTGATGGATGCCCTGTGTGACTGCTCCAACCGGCAGAAGGTGTCGCGTCTGCTGGGCTCCCGCCTGCTTTCCCTGACCGGGGCGGAGTTTATGGAAAAGCAGAGCGATGAAAAATTTGAAGCTGAAGTGCGCCTGCTGAGCCTCATGCAGAGTGAGTGGCAGCAGAACGGCTTTCTGCCGGCCTTTCTGCGCTGGCTGAAGGATCCGCTGCATCAGGGGCTGCAGAAGATGCTGCACTTCACCGACGGCGATCGCCTGCTGACCAATTATCAGCATATAGCCGAGCTGGTGCAGCAGATGCACGGCCGCATCAGCGGCATCAAGCCGCAGCTGCGCTGGTTTGTCAATTTAATCAACAATACTGAGAGCAGTCAGCTGGAAGCCGATGATACGGTGCTGCGTCTGGAATCCGAGCGCGATCAGGTACAGATACGCACCATTCACAACTCCAAGGGTCTGGAGTTTACCCTGGTCATGATGCCTTTTTTGTGGCTGAGCGACGGGGAGCACAGCGAACAGGAAAAGGAAGGGGTGGTTTATTATGATCGGCAGACCGGCAGACGTACTCTTGATTTGTATTCCCGGGAAGACAGCCGCCAGGCCGTGGCCGAGGCGGAAATGCAGGAGGATATGCGCCTGACCTATGTGGCCCTGACCCGCGCCTGCGCGGCCAATTTCCTCTTTTTGGGACCGCTGAACGTCAGAAGCGATCAAAATGCCCGCAGTTTTATCCGCCTGCTGTGCGGCAGCTCCGATTGGTCCGAGCGGGTCTCCCCTGACGCAGCCCGGGTGGCCGCCGCGCTGCAGGGCAAAGATAAGCTTTTTGTCTGTAAAACCTTTACTGCAGCCGATCTTGAGACGGAGGAAGCTCCTTATCAGCCGCCGCTGCCGGAAGCGCCGCAGCTTGAGGTTTCCACGCTGCCGGATAAAGCCGTCAACCGCGATTTTTCCATTTCCTCTTATACGGCCATAGTCAGCGGTCTGCACGATCGCCCGGCTGCAGTGACGGTGACGGCGGAGGAAGTGCCTGATCAGGAGACGGAAACCCCGTTTGCCCAGCCACCTGCCGGACTTTCGGCTTTTAATTTCCCGCGCGGCATCAGCGCCGGCACCTTTCTGCACCGGCTGCTGGAGGAAACGCTGCAGAAACGCGGTGCTTTTCTGCAGCAGCTGCAGGATGGGATGCAGCAGAAATTAAACCCTTTCATGCGACAGCTGCAGAATGACCTGCTGCAGAAACTAAGTTCTTTCCTGCAGCAATTGCTGGGGGACAGGCTGCAGCAACCGGGATTTTCCCTGCAGCAGGGACTGCAGGATCTGCTGCAGCAACAAGGCTCTTCCCTGCAGCAGGGGCTGGAAGTCATGCTGCAGCAGCAAAACTCTGCTGACGGTATACCCCTGGAAATTCTGCATGCGTACAGCCTGCAGGCCCTTAATACCTACGGCCGGGCGCAGCTGCTGGCCTGGACCGTGCGGGAAGGCGATGCGGCTGTGGCCCTGGGTCAGTGGCTGTATGACATACTGCATGCGGTGATTTTGGAGCAGGACGGTACACCGGTGCGGCTTTGTGATCTCAAGGCAGACGATGTGGTGACGGAAATGTCTTATCTGATGCCCTCCCGTGGTCTGGACACAGACAAGCTCAATGAACTGTGCCGGCGCAGTGCCGCCTGCGATCTCAAGCTGGAGGATTCCCTCAAAGATGAGGTGATCCGGGCCATGTGGCTGCAGGAGCGGCAGGTCAACGGCTTTTTGACCGGCTTTCTGGATTTGGTCTTCAGCGTGCCGCGGCAGTCGGGCCGGCGGCGCTATTTTGTGATTGACTACAAGTCTACTTATCTGGGACCTGCAGCTGACTTCTACAATGAGCGGGCGCTGCAGCTGGCTGTATATGACAGCCGCTGCCGCTATGATGTGCAGTATTTGATCTATACCCTGGTGCTGCACCGTTTGTTAAAACAGCGTATCCCGGATTATTCCTATGAGCGCGATTTCGGCGGAGTGCTGTATCTGTATCTGCGCGGTCTTAAGGCCGGCACAGCCGGCATATCTACCGGCGTTTATTACACCAAACCCTCTTTTGAAATAATTGCAGAACTTGACCGTATGGCAGGAGGCAGCAGTGAGTGATGTTGAGAAGATCCCGGAGGGACTGGAGCCGCAGGATTTTGGCCATTACTATCCCCGGGATGGAGGCTTTGGGCTGTCCGCCGCGGAGCTGTTGGGCGGGGAGCTTAATTTTGATCTGCTTTCCGCTGCCGCCGAATGCAGCTTTATCTCCAAAATAGCCTGCGCCGAGGCAGATTATTTCAAAAAACAGGATGCTGCAGTCCCCGATGGTCTGCTGCTGCTTATTTTGATGCTGCAGTACAGGCTGGAGCAGGGCGATATATGCCTGCGGCTCAGCTTTGATGCCGCCGGTCTGCCTGGCGTGCCGGATTTATGGCGGCAGACCCACCGCAGCCGCGTCATCATCCGCGACAACCGCGTTTATGCCGCCGAGGAGTATGTGCTGCAGCGCTGCCGGGAAATTCTGGCCGCCTGGCAGCAGCAACCGGAGCTGCTGTACCGGATGCTGCAAAGCTGTCCCTTTATAGGCAGTGCCGGGCAGACGGACAGGCTGCTCATTTACGATCGCCACCGCCTGTATTTTCGGCGTTATTACTTCTATGAAGTCAACTGTGCGTCCTTTATCACACAGCGCCGGGCGCTGCCTTATTTTGCGCAGCTGAAGAATTTTATGCGCCATGCCCTGCGGCTGCTCTTTCCGCACAGCGACAGCAGTCAGACTGAGGTCAACTGGCAGCAAGCCGCCGCCGCTCTGGCCTGCCTCAATAATTTCACCATCATCTCCGGCGGTCCGGGTACAGGCAAGACCACCACGGTGATTCGCCTGCTGCTTCTGCTGCTGGTGCTGGACCCCTCCCGCCGGGTGATCGAGCTGGCCGCGCCCACCGGCAAGGCGGCCACCCGCATGGCCGAAGCCATTGCCGGGCAGCTGACCGCTCATCGGGCTGCACTTGCGGCAGCGGCCGCGCAGTTGTGCCGGGAGGCTAAACTGGATGCAGATCTCAATCTGCTGGATCTCATTCCTCGCGAGGCACAGACCGTGCACCGTCTGCTCCGGGTTCGGCCGCATCAGGTCAGCATTTCCTATGATGCTCATAATCCGCTGCCGGCGGATATTGTGGTGATAGATGAAGTCTCGATGGTGGATCTGTCGCTGTTCAACAAACTGCTGCAGGCCCTGAGCCCTGATACCATCCTCATCCTGCTGGGCGACAAGGATCAGCTCTGTTCGGTGGAGGCAGGCTCCGTGCTGGGTGATCTGGCCTTCTGTCTGCAGTTTTCAGGTAAAAACAGTCCTTATCTGCAGGCCGATACCGCAGACAAACTGGCCTTTTTGTGCGCTGTGGATAAAAAGAGCATTCTGCAGGGCTCGCTGTCCGATTTTGCCCTGCTGCTGCAGAAAAGCTACCGCTTTAAGGCCGATTCCGGTATAGGCCGGCTTGCCAGGCTGGTCAATGATCTGCCTGTGGAGATCAATTGGCAGGTCAGGAGGGAGCGGGCGCAGAGACTGCGGGAGATTGTAGAGCACAGCACTGATCTCAGTTATGAGCGCTTTGAGCCTGAAGGCCAGGCTTTGCACACCTATGTGAACAGGCTGGTGCATGACTGTGTACACGGCCGAAAGCATGCTGCCGGCAATGCAGAATTTGGGTTTGGCAGCTTCCTGAGGTTCCTGCAGGAGCGCGATTTTATCCTGAGCGACAGCGAGGCCAAAGAGGCTTTTGCGCTGATGGATCGCTTCCGCGTGCTTTGTTCCAACCGTCAGGGCTATACAGGAGATCGCAGCTTAAACCGGCTGCTGGAACAGGAGGTGCTGAAGGAAGTGCACAGCAGTCACCTGCGTCAGGTCAATGACCGGGGAGATTTTGCCGGGCGCATTGTGCTGATCACCCGCAATGATCCCATTATGGAGGTGACCAATGGCGATGTGGGCTTTGAAGCCTATGAGCGAAAAGCTGACGGCAGCCGCGGTGAGCTGCGCGTGTTTCTGCCCGGAGGTGCCGGCGGGGTGAAGAAAATCAGTCCGCTGTTTTTAAATTCCTATGAAAGCGGCTTTGCCATGACGGTACATAAATCCCAGGGCTCGGAATATGATCATGTGCTTTTTGTCACCGCGCAGAGTGACAATCCTGTGCTGACCAAGGAGCTGGTCTACACTGCCATTACCAGGGCCAGACAGGCCGTGACCATAGCCGGCAGTGCCAAACGGGGGGATGACGGTCACTGGCATGATGAGGTGCTGCTGTCAGCCTGTCTGAAGAGGGTACAGCGTCAGTCCGGACTGATTCCCCGGCTGTACGAGCGGGATTTGGTCTGAAAAACTTAGGGTGCCGAAAATTCAGTGGCGGGTAAATTTTCTTTAAAATCAAAGATTTAACCTGCAGTTTTAAAAAATTTTCGGCAAAATGTTTGACAAGGGTAAAAAAGCGCTTAGAATATGCACCCGTTCCCTGACGGGAACCGCAAAACAAAGCCTGGCGCTTTGTGAAAGAGTTCTTTAAAAAGTCATCATGAGACAATCTGTGTGGGTCCTTGGCTTAAAGCAGAGGACTGAAAAAAGTCTGAGAA
>CAYRIZ010000029.1:0-24575 GCA_964424565.1 uncultured Enterobacterales bacterium | reverse complement strand
TGAAGCAACAAAATCTCAAGAAGATGTCAAGTAACATCTCGTGCAATCACCCTGACAATGCATATCTTGTAATATCAATACCTAAAGAACTAGGTGTTTTTGGTGGATATAGGGCATATAAGTTTGTTAGTAAAATATTTATCGTCTAGAACTTAACTGTTCTAAATCATTGGCTATATTATCTCCCAAATCGCGGAACAATTGTTACATAAAGGCTCCGCGAAATTCTACCCTTGTTGTGAGATCTTTTGTTTATTTTGTCTTCCTTCCTGATCTGCGTTTGGGTTTGATCACGTAGTGCTCTTGCAGTCCCAGCTCTTTGGCCAGTTCCGGTCCACAGATCCTGGCAAACACTGCTGCCTCAAAGGTGCTTTCAATTGACGATGGTGCCACACTTCCGTCACCACGCAGTTCAAACATACGCGACTCCATAGTCTCACTCAAACGGTTAAAGCCGGCATGCTCGGAGCTCAGAATGTCATTAAGCTTCAGGAGCAGATGATGTCTTATTATGGCCGACACAAACAGCACAAAGAACTTGCCGTCAAGTGATGCCTCACCACCAATGCTCAAAGGCAGGCAGTTCAAGTCTGTTTTAAGACAGTTGAACATTTCCTCATCAATTTCCCGGCTTCTGAACAAATACAGGGCCTGTTGCGTGGTGTAATGACATTGAGGACTGGAGATCAGCGCAAAACAGCCGTGGTTACGCCGGGTTTTCAGGTAGACCTCTTCATCAAACACCCACTTTATCCCGCGTCCTCTGCCTTCTTGATGAAAGAAGGATAAGGCTTCGGCAAACTCACTGCCCTCAGGCAGACTGCCGGTTTTTTCAAGAAATTCCTTACACTTAAGTACGCTGCTGTGCAGACGCGCATTTTTCTTCAGGCTGGTGGCGCTGCTGCGATAAAGGTGCAGTCTGAGTTTTTCTCCATTCCACTCAAAATCCTCGGTTTTGCCTACTGTGTCCGATTCACAGTAAGTGCCGTCTTGTCCTTGATCAAGGATAATATCCTCAAAAGCAAACTCGTTTATTCTGCTGAACTCATCGAGGCGCTCCATGGCAGTGGTAAGAGTTGCAGGCACCCCCATGATGAAGCGCAGACCTTTCTTCCTCAGCCCGCTGATATTTTTTAAGGAGGCAAAGTCCCGATCAAAGACCAGGGTGATGCTTCCCGGCAGATTGTGGTTTACGGCGCGATCCACTACATACTGCAGATTGGCTTTATCGGTAATACTGCCGTGGTAGTGGCTGAAGAAGACGGGCATACCTGTACGGCTGTTGACCATGAGGGCATAGTTAATCTGCGGCAGCTCCGGATCGCCATGGGCATAACCTCTTTGTGCCAGCACCAGCTCCCGGGCTCTGGTCGGCAGGGCAGTGACATCATAGGCAATTGGATCATTTCCTGCAGCCCCTCTTATCCAGTCAGTAAAGAACTCATCGATGTACTCACCTGGAATACCGCCGGCCAGTAGCTCAGATCCTCTTTGCTTGGTCATGCCCCGGGCATGGGGCAGGACGTTGTGCCTGAGGGCATGAAAGTCCAGGCACTCCAGAGAGTGATGCCCAGCGGCGTAATGCGTGGCCATAAACATAATCTGCTCACCTAAGATCTCACCAAAGTGCTTTTTGATGAGCGCATAAGCCCCGCAGTCCATCAGGGCAGCCGCACACAGCAGCGCAAATCCGGGGTAAACTGCAGTGCCCTGGGCATATACGGTGTTGCTCTTTCGGCCGGGGGTACCAAGCCTGCTGTGACTGCGTGGAGGCAAAGGAAGATCACGCAGGACAAAATACTGCTCATTGGGGTACATCTGAGTGCACTTGGGATCTGCCTGTACGAGCCTGCCTATGATGGGTTGTCTGCGGTTGGTATTTTTGCTGCCGTCTGAATTTTTCCAGTCGTCTGCATACTGTTTGACGTAGATAAAGTGCTCTCTGTATACCAGGGTGACCCCGTGCTGAGGAACCTCAACTACCTGATCAAGATACAACACAGCTTATATCCTCCACTTGCACTTGCTTACGATTATGTAATCAATTATAGTAATATTTGTTCCATTATTCAAAAGAATAATAATGAGGATTTTGGCGGCTGAAGTTTCTGCAGGATATACAAGGACTTTATGCGGCTCAAGTTAAATTTGAGACTGGTAAAAAGGATAATTCAGCAGAGTTTTGCGCGATTTGTGTAACAATTGTTCCGCGATTTGGGCAGCATGGAAAATCTCATTGAGCGCTGTCTGCCCGGGCCGAAAAGACCACCGTCGGTGGGGCGGTGTTTACAGCGCGGTGACCTGCGCTACAATGGCGGCCTGAGATCCTCAACCCCATACTGCTGCCAAAAGGAGACTTGCTATGGCAGGCGCACTTGTGCTGCTGCATCTGTCAGTCCTCATAGCCGGTTTTACCGGGGTGCTGGGCCGGCTGATCACTCTGGATGCCTATGCCCTGACCCTGTACCGCTGTATTCTGGCCGCCTCCATGCTGGCGGTGTTTCTGCTGCTGCGCAGGAACTTTACCCGGCTGCAGCGCTTTGATTTCCTCTGTATGGCCATAGGAGTGGTGGTGGCCATACACTGGATGTTCTTTTATGCTTCCATCAAGCTGTCCAATGTCTCCGTAGGCGTGGTCTGCCTCTCGGCCATGGCTTTTGCCAGTGCCCTGCTGGAGCCGCTGATGTTAAGGCGCCGCTTTCGCAGCGGAGAGTTTGTCTGCGCCTGCATAGGCATGTCCGGCATTCTGCTGATCTTCAATTTTGATACGCATTTCCGCGCCGGCATTGCCTGCGGTCTGATCTGTGCAGTGCTGGCTTCAGTTTATACCATACTCAACAAAAAATATGCCGCTTCCGCCCCTTGTCGGCAGCGGGTGCTTTTTTATGAGCTGACCGGCGGGGCGCTGTGTCTGCTGCTGATGCTGCCTGTTTACGCTGCCGTGACCGGGGTGCAGGGACTGGCCCTGTCGCCGGCTGATTTACTCTGGCTGCTGGCACTGGCCTCTGTCTGCACCGTAGGGCTTAATCTGCTGCAGATCATGGTGCTCAGGCAGGTCTCGGCTTTTACGGTTAATTTGTCCTATAATCTGGAGCCTGTTTACAGTATTTTGCTGGCCATGCTGATCTTTGCGGAAAATCGTGAACTTACTCCGGCTTTCTACGGTGGCCTGGCCCTAATCGTCCTGTCTGTGGTGCTGCAGACCGGCAGTGTGTTAAGGAAAATCCATTGAGTATTGATGTTTATCTGGCTTTTTGTGCCGCTTCCCTGCTGCTGTCGGCAGCTCCCGGGCCGGACAATTTGTTTGTGCTGGCGCAGAGTGCGCTGTATGGAGTTAAGGCCGGACTGCTGGTAGTGGTAGGCCTGTGTCTGGGCTTGTGTATACAGACTTTGTGTGCAGCTTTGGGTCTGGCCGCCGTGGTGGCGGCAGTGCCGGCTCTGTTCTGGGCCATCAGGCTGGCCGGTGCAGCTTATCTGCTGTATCTGGCCTGGATGTCTTTCAAGCACGCCAGGGATGAAAACAAGCTGCAGCAGGCCAGTGCCAAAAGCGGGGCGGCGCTGATCAGACGCGGCCTGATCATGAATATCACCAATCCCAAGGTGCAGATCTTCTTTCTGGCCTTTTTCCCGCAGTTTGTAGCCCCCGGTACCACCGGTACGGCGCTGGTGCTGCAGATGATCCTGCAGGGCATGACCTTTATGGTGGCCACCATGCTGGTATTCTCCCTGGTGGCAGCCGCTGCCGGCTATTTGTCAGCCAAGCTCCTCAGCACCCGCTTTTCCATGTATTTAAATTATGGCAGCGCGCTGCTGTTTGTGGTGCTGGCTTTGTGTACCGTATTGGTGTAAAGGACAGCCCCCGCAGCTGATGGAGGGGGCAGTTCTCAACCTGATGAGGGCAGATCTCAGTCTTTTTCTACCAGGATCCTGAGTTTAGCCGAGCCCTCCTGCCCGCACAGCAGGGGATAGAGCTCTGACATCACCGCCTCGAGCTCGGCAAAGAGGGTGTAGGGATAATTGAAGATCAGCATGCCTGAGCCGCACATGCCGCGTTCATCAGTCTGCGCCTGCGGGCACATCTCCACCTGCAGCAGCGGCACCTTAAGGCGTCTGGCATCCTGCACCAGCTCCCGGCTGTGATCCTGCAGGCGGCCGAGCACAGGATACCACAGCGCAAAAATACCCACATTAAATCTGGCCAGCCCCTGCTTTAAGGTCTTAATCACCGTGTGATAGTCGCTTTTGAGCTCATAGGAGGGGTCGATCAGGCACAAACCGCGCCGCACCGGCGGCGGCAGCTGAGTGGTAAGGGCGGCAAAGCCGTCACCAAAATTCACTTGTACCCGGCGATCCCGGCTGAAGTTGCGGCGCAGGGTCTCAAACTCCGTGTGGTGCAGCTCATACAAATAGAGCTTGTCCTGGGCGCGCAGCATGGAGGCGGCTATATAAGGCGATCCGGGGTAGTAGGCAGTGTCTCCCGCGGTATTGAGCGCCTTTATGGCCGCAAAATACTCCGGCAGCAGCTCGCGCAGTCTGCTGCTCTGCGCTATGAGCTCAATGCCTTCGGCGTATTCCTGATTCTGCATGGCATAGCCCTGCCTTAAGGCATATATGCCCGCGCCGGCATGGGTATCCATATAGCAGCAGGGCTTGTCCTTCTGGAGCAGGCGGCGGAGAATTAAGCTCTCCGTTATATGCTTGAGCACGTCGGCATGATTGCCGGCGTGAAAGGCGTGACGGTAACTTAACATGTTCCCTCCTCGTGGGCTTTGATTTTCTGCTCTATGTCCTCAGACAGCAGGAGCCACTCATTTTCCAGCTCATCCACCTCAGCGCAGAGCGCGGCGCGCTCCTTCATCAGTGCAGAGAGCTGTGCCCCCGGCTGCTGATAAATGCTGCCCTCGGCCATGACGGCATCTATTTCCTCCAGGCGTCCGCGCCGGCGGGCTATGTTCTGCTCCAGCTGTTCGGCCTTGAGCTTCAGCGGGCGCAGGGAGGCGCGGAAGCGGGCCATTTCCCTTTTGTCTTCCCGGCTCTTGTAGGCCCGCGCGGAAGCAGAGGGTTCCCGCACCGCCGCCGCGGCTGCCCGGCCGGCCCGGGCCGCTTCGGCAAAGCGCCTGTGCTTTTCATTGAGGTAATTCTGGTAGTCGTTGAGATCCCCGTCAAATTCCCGCACCCGGCCGTCTTCCACCAGCCACAGCTTCTCGGCTATGGCCTCCAGCAGATGACGGTCATGGGACACCAGCAGCAGGGCGCCGGGGTATTCGGCCAGGGCTACGCTCAAAGCCTCGCGCATCTCCAGATCGAGGTGATTGGTAGGCTCGTCGAGCAGCAGCAGATTGGGCTTTTGAAAGGCTATGACCGCCAGGGCCAGCCTGGCCTGTTCGCCGCCGGAGAGACTGCCGCAGCGGAGCAGGGCTTTGTCCCCGGAAAAGGCATAGGAGCCCAGGAATGAGCGCAGATCGCGCTCCGTGGCTTTGGGATCCAGAGCCTGCAGATGCTCCAGGGCACTGAGCTCAGGATTGAGCTCTTCCAGCTCATGCTGGGCAAAGTAGCCTATTTTGATGCCGTGGCCCAGGGTCAACGTACCGTGCTGCGGCGGCAGCAGACCGCAGAGCGTCTTGATAAAGGTGGACTTGCCCTGACCATTGCTGCCCAGCAGGCCTATGCGGTCACCGGCGAGCAGCTGCAGATTGATGTCTTTTAAAATTGTCTCCTGCGGCCCGTAACCGGCATTTACTTCACTCATGGAGGCTATGACCTGCACCGTGCGCTGCGGCTCGGGGAAGGAGAAGGAAAAGGGACTTTCCTCCTGAGTGACGGCCGTCAGCTTCATGCGGTCTATGGCTCTGATGAGGCTCTGGGCCTGTTTGGCCTTGGAGGCCTTGTAGCGGAAGCGGTCCACAAAGGCCTGCATATGGGCCACTATGGCATCTTCCCGCCGCCGCGCGGCCTTTTCGGCCCTGATGCGCTCGGCCCGCAGCTTCTCATAGGCGGAATAGTTGCCCTTGTAGAGGCTCAGGCGCTTGTTTTCAAAATGCAGAATATCGCTGCAGAAGCTGTCCAGAAAATCACGGTCATGGGATATGCACAGCAGCGTGCCCTCGTAGGCCTTAAGCCGGCCCTCGAGATACATAATGGTATTTAAATCGAGGTGGTTGGTAGGCTCGTCGAGCAGCAGCAGATCGGAAGGCGCAATCAGGGCCTGGGCCAAATTCAGGCGCATGCGCCAGCCGCCGGAAAATTCCCTTACCGGCCTGCTCATCTCCTCCCGGGCAAAGCCCAGACCATCCAGCAGGTTTTCCGCCCGGGCATGCACATCCCAGGCTCCGGCTGTGCCCAGCTTGTCCTCGAGTATGGCAATCAGGTTGCCGTCGCCGGCGCGCATGGCCTCTTCCCGCTGCCGCTGCAGCTCCCGCAGCTGTTTGTCTCCATCTATGACATATTCCACCGCCGAGGTTTCCAGCGCCGGAGTCTGCTGCGACACCGAGCTGATGCGCAGCCCACTTGGTACGGAGATGCTGCCCAGATCAGGGGTCAGTTCGCCGCGGATGGCGGCAAAAAGGGAGGATTTGCCGCAGCCGTTGCGGCCTATAATGCCTATTTTATGCTTGTCGTAGAGGGCAGCGGAGCCATGTTCCACCAGCACATGGCTGCCGCGCATGAGCGTAATATCGTTTAGAGTAATCACAAAAGTTTCTTAGAGATCAAGTCTCACCATATTCTGCGCCAGGGTGATGCCGTCGGATACCTGCATCAGACGCAGTACCAGCAGGCTGCCGCCGGCCTGCACCCGTACACTGCTGACCAGCAGATAGGGCACATTTTGTGAGCGCAGGGAGCGGATTATCAGCGGCAGGGTGGCGGCAGAGCCGCTGTTCTGACTGATGCTCTGCTGCAGATTCTGCGCCCGGCTGCCCTGGCTGACCGTAAAGCCGGCTGCACTCAAAGCGGCGCTGATATCCGCGCTGAAGTCAGGAGTGCAGTCCTGCAGTTCATCGGGAATGATGGTGGGAGCGGCAAAGATCTCATCCTGAGCGAGGCTAAGACCGCCGAGCAGGGAGCGGGCAGCTGAGGCGGCAGCAGTACGGGCCGCGCTCTGCTTTGCTGTATCACAGGCCGCCCCCAGATTGGAGCCGCTGGCATAATCAGGCAGCACCGCACCTACGCCTATCGGCCTCTGCGGCTGAGTGGCAGTTAAAATCTCCACGCCGCCTGCGATCTCTGCAGTATTGCCGCCTATGGAGCCTAAGATCTCCACATTGCTGCCTGCGGATGCAAGGGTTGCCGGCTCAAAGCTTTCGATCTCCAGCGCCTGACTGGCTGCGGCCGCCGGCTGATCTTCAGTCAGTACGGCCTGCGGCAGGGCATTGGCCCGCGGCGGCAGCGGGGTGGCTGCCTCCACCGGAGCCGGGGCCCGGCTTCTGCCATTGATGCCATCGAGCAAATCATTGACTGCGCTGCAGCCGCCAAGTCCCATCAGGGCGCAGGAGAGGGCGGCGGCGGTGAAAAGGCGCTTCATGAGCCTACGCTCCCCGGCTGGGGAAACCCAGACCGCCCAGTTTGCCGCCGGCGAGGAAATGCATGTGCAGATGCGGCACTTCCTGCCCGCCGTCCGGGCCGCAGTTGACTATCAGTCTGTAGCCGCTTTCGCTGACCCCCAGATCAGCTGCCAGTTTGGCGGCTACGGTAAAGAGGCGGCCTAAGGCCGGTTCATCTTCGGCAGTGACATCGGAAACCTTGGCTATGGGCTTGTTGGTCACGATCAGAATGTGATGCTCAGCCTTGGGATTGATGTCGGCAAAAGCCGAGACCAAATCGTCGTGATAGATAATTTTGGAAGGTATGGTGCCGTTGATGATTTTGGTAAATAAAGTTTCTTCTGCCATGGCTGCAGCTCCTCAAATTAACTGTGCAGATGCGCCTGAGATCCAGGATTCTGCCTGAAATCTGCGTATTTGCCATTGTAGAGCATGTCAGGCATTTTGCAAAATCAGCTCCAGGCCGTCTGCTTCCTCTTATTTGACAAAGGACTGGCGGCGCGTAAACTGTGGCCTGCTTTATAGATCCGGAGGACGCATGACTTATTTAGTAGACAGCCATTGTCATTTAAATTCCCTGAGTTTTCAGGGCCGGGGACCTGCCAGCGTACAGGAGGCCGTGGCCAGGGCCCGCAGCGCCGGAGTGACGCACATGCTCTGTGTGGCCTGCACCCCGGGGGAATATGCCTCCATGTGTGAGGCTGTGGCCCCTTTTGCCGGCATTTACACCGCCTGCGGCGTACATCCGCTGAATTTACAGGAAGCCGCCGGCTGGACTGAAGAAGAGCTCATCTCCTGCCTGCAGCATGAAGGCTGCATAGCCCTGGGCGAGACCGGACTTGATTACCACTATGCCGCCGATACCAGGACAGAGCAGATCTCCTCCTTTGCCCGGCAGATCGATTTGGCCGTGGAGCTGCGCAAACCTCTGATCATTCATGCCCGGCAGGCCAAACAGGATACTCTGGCCTTGATGCGCGCGGAAAATGCCCGCGACTGCGGCGGGGTCATGCACTGCTTTTGTGATGAAGTGGACATGGCCCGCCAGTGCCTGGACATGGGCTTTTATATATCCTTTTCCGGTATTGTAACCTTCAAGGCCGGGGAGAATGTGCGCGAGGCGGCGCGCTATGTGCCGCTGGACCGCCTGCTGGTGGAGACGGACTGCCCATATCTTGCTCCGGTACCGGTGCGCGGGGTGGAAAATGAGCCGGCCTTTGTGCGTTATACCCTGGAATTTTTAGCTTCCCTGAAGGGAGTGAGTGCCAGGACACTGGCGGAAATCACCTCCCGCAATTTTGAGGAATTATTTGATCTGCAGCTGCAGCCGGTTCCGGCAGAAGAATGCAGCTTTTCCAACTGGAAGCTGGAGCGCGCCCAGCAGCCTCTGCTCTGACAAAAACCCCGCCGGGCGGCGGGGATGTCTGTATCAAATCAAAAGGATTAAACCGGGAGCCGGCCGTACCGCGCTCAGCGGTAGCGGTAGTAGCGGTTGCGGCGCTTTCTTCTGAAGAACTCTGCCAGTAGAAACAGCAGGGAAACGATCAGGCCGCAGCCAAAGGAGATGGCAATCCACTGCGGCATATTCAGCCCCAGCAGTGACCAGTCCAGCGGACCGCAGGCGGCGGTGGGCTGGAACATCCAGGGCATCAGGGTGTCCAAAGGCAGAAAATCAGGGAAATTGGCCTTGAGGGCACAGCTGGCCCCAAAACCGGTGGCGGCATAGTCAGCCAGATGATTGAAGGCTGTCATCAGCCCACCAAACGATCCGGCCATAAAGATCAGGATGGCCAGGAGGCGGGTGAACCGCAGCTGAGGTGAGATCATGCCGATGAGCCCTGCGGCTGCAAAGGTCAGATAGAAAGCTCTTTCATAGACGCAGTTGACGCAGGGATCGAGGCGCAGGCCATACTGAAAATACAGGCCGCAGGCCTCCAGAATAACTCCCGTCAGCAGGAGGGCAATCCAGCTCCAGCGACTGTTGGAGATGGATTGAATTAAGTGGATCACAAAAGCTCCTTGGGTTTCAGCTCAACAATTCCCTGTATTTTAGTGAGCAATGACCTTTGAAGCAACCTCAGCGGCATGAGCAATATCACCGGAAATAACCCAACCCTGCTCGATCATGTACTGAGTGGCATCGGGCAGCACATAGGTGGTGCACAGCAGACCGACCAGAGTCAGCACTATGGTGTAGGGGACGGCCATCCACAGCATTTTGACATAGGACAGACGGATTAACGGGGCCAGGGCGGAAGTCAGCAGGAACAGGAAAGCTGACTGACCGTTGGGGGTGGCCACGGACGGCAGGTTGGTACCGGCGTTGATGGCAATGGCCAGATGATCGAACTGCTCGCCGCCGATCACGCCGGAGAGCATGGCATCGTAGACCTGTTCAATGTAAATGGTGGCCACGAACACATTGTCGGACACCGCGGAGAGTACACCGTTGGCCATGTAGAATATAGGCAGCTGGGCTTCAGGGCTGGCGCTCAGCACCCACTGAATCAGCGGGGTGAACAGCTGCTGCTGGCCAATGACGGTCACTACGGTGAAGAATACGCACAAAAGGGAGCAGAAAGGCAGGCTCTCAGTAAAGGCCTTGCCCAGCTCTTCTTCAGAGGTAACACCGCAGAAGGCAGTGGCAAAGATGATGATGGACAGACCAATCAGACCCACGGCAGCCAGATGCAGCGCCAGACCGACGATCAGCCAGACGCAGCAGATGGCCTGTATGGTCAGCTTGAGCTTGTCGCGCTTGGTCAGGCTGCGGGTGGTCTCCTCGTCCTGGCGGGCCAGGATCTCTCTGACATTGTTCGGCATTTCATAGCCGAAGCCAAAGAGTTTGAAATGCTCTATGAGCAGGCAGGTCAGCAGTCCGCAGAAGAGCACAGGCATGGACACAGGAGCCACACGCAGGGCAAATTCGGTGAAGTTCCAGCCGGCCACTTCACCTACAATAATATTCTGCGGCTCACCTACCAGGGTGCAGACACCACCCAGGGCAGTACCCACAGCAGCATGCATCAGGATGGAACGCAGATAACCGCGGAACTGCTCCAGATCGGCCTTGGAAGCCTCAGGCACATAGCGGTCATCGGAAATTCTGGAGGTGGCGGCATCGCCGCAGACGGTGCGGTGATAGAGAGCATACATGCCCATGCAGATGGAGATGATCACTGCCAGCACGGTCAGGGCATCGAGGAAGGCCGACAGGAAGGCACCGAGGAAACAGAAGATCAGAGCTGAGGCATGATGGGATTTGAGCTTCACCAGGACCTTGGTGAAGGCAAAGAGCAGCAGATCTCGCACGAAGTGAATGCCGGCCACCATGAACATCAGCAGCAGAATTACCTCCAGATTGGCACCGATCTCCTCGCGTACATGATCCATGTCGCACAGGCCTATGAAGCAGGCCTCTATGGCCAGCAGACCACCCGGCTGCAGCGGATAGCACTTTAAGGCCATGGCCAGCGTGAAGATGAATTCAGCAACCAGCATCCAGCCGGCCAGGACCGGGGAGATACAGAAGGTGACCAGGGGATTTAGGATCAGACAGGCTAAGATGAACAGCTTGTACCATACGGGTGCCGTACCCATAAAGTTCAGGCCGAAAGCCTTGGTATAGGTAATTGCAGGCATTAACTCTTTCCTTACATCAAATCAAACTCTGCAGACTGTGATCAATCTGCGTCCGCCTGATGATATACGATCAGCTCACAGGAGCTGAAGCAATCAATTCAGGCTTTTTATAAGTGATCAGCTCAAAGGCATTCTACTCCTTAAAATTTAAAAGCAGGTTTGTGCGCCTCACGGCAGGGGGCTCGGAACATTAAAATTGTGAACTTGCGCAGACTTTCTTTAATTTTAAATGGAAAAATCTCAGCGCTGCCGCCCCGGCAGATCGCGCCGCCCGGCAGGCCTCCGGACAGCTTCAGAATATAGATCAGATCTCTTGTTCAAACCTCCGCCGAACACTGGTCAGATCAGTATTTCCCGCCGCTCGCCAAGGCAGGAAAAGCGGTGTTTTCAGGCTGTTTTTTGCTGCTCTTTGTTGATAATTTTTTGCTAGAATCACGCCACCCCACTTTTCAACAGTCCAAGGGAACTTTATGTCATCAGTAGCATCATTAACTCTTGCGATATCCTTAGCGGCAACGCTGGGTATCCTGCTCGGTTCGCTCCGCTACCGCGGCATCGGGCTGGGCATAGGAGGCGTGCTTTTCTCCGGCATCTTTGTCGGTCATTTTGCGCACGAATATTTCGGACTGACAGTGCGGACAGCTGAGGGCCTGAGTGCTGCAGGCAGCATTTTAAGCTACGTGCAGGAATTCGGCCTGATCTTGTTCGTTTACGCTATAGGCGTGCAGGTAGGTCCGTCCTTCTTCTCCACCTTAAGAAACATGGGCGCCAAGCTCATCGGCTGGGTGCTGATCATCATAGTCATGGGCTGCGCCATAGCACTGGCCCTCTTCTTCTGCGGTATAGTGCCGGTTGACGCCATGGTAGGCATGTACTCAGGTGCCATTACCAATACCCCGGCTCTGGGTGCCGCCACGCAGATGATTCATGATGTGGGCACTGCCCTGTCGGCCGGAGGCACGGATGTGGATTCCCTGGGCTTCAATGAGCTGGTGGTTCCTTCAGCCTATGCCATGGCCTATCCTTTCGGCGTCTGCGGTCTGCTCATAGCCATGATCCTGATCCGCCTCATCTTCCGCATCAATATTGAAGAGGAAGCCGAGAGCTACTTCAAGAGCAAGGCCAAGGGCCGTCCCTCCATTACCGCCGTCAACATCAGAATCAACAACAACGATTACATAGGCAAGATCATCGAGGATGTGCCCGGAGTCAAGGAAGGTCTGGTGGTGGTTTCCCGCGTCAAGCGCGGACAGGAACTGCTGGTGCCGCATCACGATCTGCAGCTGCAGGCCGGAGATATCCTGCACCTGGTGGGCAGTCCGACTGATGTGAATCAGACCGCCAAGAGCATAGGCAAGCCTTCGGCTGAGAATTTGACCACCCGCGGCACCCACATCACGGTACAGCGCCTGGTGGTGACCAACTCCCAGCTCTACGGCAAAACCCTGGGCTCCCTGCATTTGGAAAACCGCTTTGACGTCATAGTCTCCCGCTTGATCAGATCAGGCGTGCAGTTTGTGCCCACTCCGGATATGAAGCTGCAGTTTGGTGATATCCTCAATGTCATAGGTCATGCCGACCATATTAAGGAAGCCGGCAGGGAAGTAGGCAACTCCAATGCCGAGCTGCACAAGGTGGCCATGCTGCCCATATTCATTGGCCTGATTTTGGGCATCATGCTCGGCTCCATTCCCATTCCGGTTTCCGGAGTGCCTGCTCCCTTGAAGCTGGGTGTGGCCGGCGGTCCGCTGGTAATGGCCATTCTGCTCTCGCGCTTCGGCGAGACCCTGACCTTCAAGAAGATGCACTGGTATATACCCATAGCCGGTCTGTCAGCCCTGCGCGAGCTGGGCATTACGCTGTTCTTGTCCATTGTGGGCATCAATGCCGGAGCCTCCGGTTTCTGGAATACCCTCACTCAGGGTCCCGGCTTCAGCTGGATGTGCTGGGGCACCCTGATCACCTTTGTGCCCATCATCATAGTGGGTATCCTGGCCTACAAGATCTCCAAGGTAAATTACCTGGTGCTCTGCGGTATGCTGGCCGGCTCCGCCACTGACCCTCCCGCCCTGGCCTTTGCCAACGGTCTGCATTCCAACCCTGAGGCTTCCTCTCTGGGTTATGCTACCGTGTACCCGCTGACCATGTTCCTGCGCATTCTCTCCCCGCAGATCATGATCATCATAGCCGTGCTGGCTTCAGGAATGAGCATCTGATGGCCGCACCACAGCCTGCCCCCCGTTTCATAGGCATAGGGGGGATCATGTCAGCCCTGCTCTCGGGGCTGACCGGGATCTGCAGGGATCTGCCCTGGTTCCTGCTCATCCCTCCGGTTTTAATCATTGCTCTGCCGGCGGCAGTACTGCTGCCCGGCGTTTATGCGCTGTTTATGTACAGCGCCGCCGGGCGCCGCCGGCAGGGCGAATCTGCTCCTGCTCTGGGAACGCAGTTAAAAACACATGCCGCGGCTTTGTTTTTAACTGAGCTTCTGTATATTCTTTTCCTCTATCTGCTGTGGACTGCGCTCTCCGTCCTGCTGCAGCAGGCCCTGGACACTTATCTGGCAGCAGCTGCCGCCCATCAGGTAAGACAAATAGGCACTCCCGAACAGCTCTCCTACGCCAGAATGGTCCTGCTGTCGCTGCAGGGCGCCGGGGCGGTGTATCTGCTGGGCTTTGCCTTCATAATGAATCTGTGTTGTGCCCTGTACCTCAATTCTGCAGCCCCGTACACCACTGCCCTGCGGGCCTGGCTGAAAAACCTGCCGGCCTTTTTGACCCTGATCCTGCTGGCCTGCCTGGCCTTTGCGCAAATAGAGCAGTCCTTTGCCGCCGAGAAGATGGAGCATTTAAAGGAGCTCTGGTCCGGAGGATCTGCTGAGCCCTGGTATTTGTGGGGATATATGCTGCTGCGCCTGTACGTCTGTCAGGCGCTGCTGACGGCCTGTATGCTCGCCGCCGGCGCAGCCTGCGGATCGATTTCCCTGAAATTCAAAAAGACAGAGGAAGCCTCAGATGCTTGAGCCGGAGGATCTGCTCTCCATGCTGCGCCGCCGCGGCATAGCTTTTAATCTTTATCATCATCCCCCTGTAGGCTGCGGGGACTGCGCGCATCTCTTCCCCAAGGTGGACGGGGTGATCTTAAAAAATCTGGTGCTTTCCACCAAAAAAGGACAGCTGGTGCTCTTTACGCTGCCGCTGGACGCCCAGGCCGACCTCAAGGCCGTGGCCGAGGCGCTGGGCCTGACCCGTTTTTCCTTTGCCCGGGCCGGTGAGCTGGCCTTTCTGGGCGTGCCGCCGGGAATGGTCAGCCCGCTGGCTCTGCTCAATGACCGCGGCGGGGAAATTACCTATGCCGTGCCGGAAGAGCTTACCGCGCTGCCGCAGGTCAACTGCCATCCGCTGGACAACAGCATGAGCATAGATATAGCGCTGTCCGATCTGCATGCCCTGGTAGCCGAAAGCGGTCACAGCATACAGGTGCTGCCAGGCTGTCTGCAGCAGTGAGCACTGAGCTGCTGCACGGTCTGCCGCCGCTGATCAGCGTCCGCTCCCGCGTGCTGATTTTGGGCTCCATGCCTTCTGCCGCCTCGCTGGCTGCAGGCTTTTATTACGCCCACCCGCAAAATCGCATGTGGAAGATAGTGGCCTTATGCTGCGGCCTGCCGCCTGATGCTCTGCCGGATCCTGCCGCCCGCCGCGCGGCGGCGGAAAAACTGCAGCTGGCCTTTTATGATGTCATAGAGCAGTGCGTGCGTCCCGGCAGTATGGACAGCGCGGTACGGGATCCCAAGCCGGCTGATATTCCCTCTCTGCTGCGTCTTTATCCTCATATCACCCGTATAGTGCTCAACGGGGCCCTGACCAAAAAACTCTTTATCAAACATTTTGATTTGAGTAAGATCTCCCCCAAAGTGTTTTATCTGCCGTCCACCAGCCCTGCCAATGCCCGATATTCATTGCAGCAGCTGCTGGCTTTGTATCAGCCGGTTATTACATGTCAAAACTCACCTTAGCCGCCGCCTTGTGGTGCGGACTGCTGTGCATCCCCGGTGCCGCCTCTGCCGATGAGGTTTACAAACTTACTTTTGAGCGCAGCTACAGTACTACTGTAGTACATCTGCCCAGTCTCTGCCGCAGCGGCAGGGCGCAGGGCTTCTGCAGCCGCATGGCCGGCTTTTTTGCCCGCAGTTTCGAGCGCGATCTCATCATGGAGCAGGCAGCGGCCATAGATTTTGATGATCCCAATCTGGATAACTTCAGCTTCGGCCGGGAGAGGGCCTCCCAAAACGTCTTCATGTTCTTCCTGCAGAACAAAAGCGCGCCCATAGCTTCGCTGTATGCGCTGAGTTTTCAGTATTTTGCCGACGACAGGCCTTCCCGCAGCAAAATCACCACCTTTAATTTCGATCTGGAAAGCGAGCGCAATCTGGCCTTTGGGGAATTGTTTACTGACAGTGAACTGGCAGCCATGCTGATTGCCCGGGAGATCGAGCAGCATTTCCAGGACGACGACAGTCCTTATCTGCCGCTGCTGGTAACAGCCACGCAGTTTCAGCCTACCAATTTCATAGTGGTGGATGACGGCCTGCGCATGTTCTTTGCCCCCGGTATAGCCGGCGGCGACACTTCACAAATGCAGTCCTTTAAAATCAGTCTGGAAAAACTGGCCGCCGCCGGTCCCCGGAGCAAATGGTGGCCTGATGCTCCCGCCGGCATCACCGCCGCGGACGAGGCAGAAGACAGCAGCAGTACAGCCACTGCCGCAACCGCAGCCGCCGGGCAGCATTAAGCACCCACTGCCGCCTGCAGGGGGGGGGCTGGTCAATTGTATGTATGGACAATAAGAGATGAAACTGAGTATCAGAACAGCCGTGCCAGGCGATCTTGAAGCTTTGCGCGATCTTTATGCTGCCGCCCGCCGCTTTATGGCCGCTCACGGCAATCCCGAGCAGTGGGGCAATTCCCATCCGCCTCAGGAGCTGCTGCTGGCCAATATCAATGCCGGAGCGCTTAAGGTGTGCTGCCGGCCTGACGGCAGTATAGCCGGGGCTTTTAGTTTGTTTGATCATGAAGACACCTACGACATCATGAAGGAAGGCCGCTGGCTTAATGATGCCCCTTATCTGGTAATGCACAGCGTGGCATCTTATGGCGGCTGCGGCGCCGGCACTTTTATGCTGGAGTATGTCAAGGGCCTGACCGACAATATACGCATAGACACCAAGGAAGAAAATCAGCCCATGCGCGCTCTGCTGCAGCGGCAGGGCTTTGTTCTCTGCGGGGTGATTGAACTCAAAGCCGGCCGCGGCGAGCGCCTCGCTTATCAGTGGACTGCCCCTGCAGTCTAATCCTTTTCCTTTAAATCCAGCGAGGCGGCGGCAGTGCCGTATACGGCCTGGTGCAGCCTGAAACCTGTGGCCCCGTCACTGCGGCCCCGCTGCCAGGCTGCCAGCTGATCCTGGGTATACAGGCGTTTTCTTTGGTGCAGGGAGCCCAGCTGCTGGTGCTGCCTGCAGGTGAAATCTGCAATCAGCTTCTTCTCTTCTGCGCTCAGGGCAAAATCATGGACCTGCTGCAGCACGGCACTAAGCCAGCCTTCCATATAGGCTTTGGTGCGGGCCCGGACCGTGCTCTGCAGCCGGCGCTCGGCGGCCAGCAGTTTGTCTATGCGCCTGTATGCTGCGGCTGCGGCAGGCGGCAGGGTATGACTATTCAACTGACCTGTACTCAGGGAGCGCTGCAGGCTGCGGTAAAACTCCTTTTCTGCCCGCGTCAGGCGAACCGGGCCGCCTGTGGCCGCGGCCAGACTTTTTCTTTCGGCGGCAGCATACTGCTTTTTCACTATACAGGCCTGCCGGGACATTATGGTCCAGGTATAGCAGGCGCTCTCCAGCCGGCTGCGGGGACCGATAAAGGTGACGTGCCTGTATACTGACCCAATACTCACAAAGAAGAAATGCACCCCAAAAGCCCTGCCCACTATGGCAGCCAGCCGGGTAAACAGCCCCCGATCGCGCAGCGCTGAGGGAATATCTTCAGTTTTTTCCTCTATGGCAGACCGTGAAAGATCATCCAAAGTGAGCTGATGCTCCGCCATTAGTTTAGTGGCGCGTCTTAGGGCTATGGCCGCTTCATGGGGATTGGAACTGCGGGAGAGTTCCAGCAGCTTCTGCAGGCGGTAAATTAAGGCAGAGTGATCCTGTGCCATTTCCATGATTTTCCCCGGCTGAGGCTTTTTTCAGCGAAAACAGCGGCGCAGCAAAACGATCAGCGGCAAAGCCACCCCCAGGCTGAGCAGGCCCATGAAACCAAATACAGCCTGCAGGCTTACTTGATGGGCTATGGTGCCCAGCAGGGCGGGGCCGGCCAGCAGACCGCCGTAGCCGGCACTGGACATGATGCTGACCGCCGGCAACAGCGGCATTTCCCGCTGCCTGGCCGCCGCGCTGTAGGCCAGCGGGGTGATATTGGCCATGCCGCAGCCGATCATGATAAAAGCCGGCACGATCAGCCACAGCGGCGGGGTACAGAAGAGAATCAGCAGGCCCAGGCCCATAATCAGCGCCCCGGCAGCGGCTGCCCTGAAGGGCGAGAACATGCGGATTAAGCGGTTGCCGAAAATACGGCAGATCATCATGCACAGGCTGACCATAAGATAGCCCAGCACTGCCTGTTTGAGGCTGAGCGGACTGTGATCGGCCAGATAAATGCCGGACCAGTCCACTACCGCGCCGCCGTTCATATAGGTGATGAACACGATCACGCAGAGGCCGGCCACCGTCAGGGTAGGCCGCATAAAGGAGCGCTGCCGCTCCCTTTTGAAATCAAAGTTCTGGATCAGGGGAAAACAAATCAGCACGCTGCAGGTCAGCAGCGCCATAAAGCAGCATACGGCCGCCAGAGGCGGCAGGCTGAGGCTTAAGGCCAGCAGCATAAAGCAGGCTCCCAGCAGTTCGCCGCCGGAGTACCAGGCATGCAGCGGGGTCATCAGCCGCAGGCGGAAATTTCTCTCCAGACTGACGCCGTAGATATTGGCCGCCACCTCCAGCAGTCCGGCCGTCATGGCAAAAGCGGCGGCCAGCAGGCAGGTGAGGACAAAAGAAGAGGGCATCAGGGCCAGGGACAGAATGCAGCAGGCTGCAGCCAGATAGGAGCACAGGCACACCAGGCGGGAGCCGCAGGCCCGGGTGAGCGGGGCGGCGGAGAGCATGCCGGCTATGGAGCCGGCCCCAAAGCACCATACCAGCTGACCCACCTGCAGACTGTCCAGACTAAGGCCGTCGCGCAGATAGGGAATTAAGGCCGCCCACAGAGCAATCATGGCCGCCGGACTCAAATAGGCGGCGCGGGCGGCATAAAGCTGCCGGCGGATGCTGCTCCTCATGATTTGATGGCGGCAGTATCTTCCTTTGGCTCCTGCTGTCCCTCCGGGGAGGCCTGCTCCTGCGGGGCATTTTCCGATAGGGTTTCAGGTTTGGGCTGTGCGGCATCTGCAGCCGGGGCAGCGGCCACCACGGTGCTGCTTTCCTGCTTGACTATATGCTGATCGTACAGTGCGGAGATGATCTGCAGGCAGTGGTCCAGACCCAGGGCGCCTACATTGAGGCAGAGATCGTAATTGCGGGGATCGTCTATGCTGCCGCCGAAATACTGCTGATAGTACTCAGCCCGGCGCTTGTCATTGCGGCGCATATTGTCCAGCGCCTCATTTTCTTTTTCATGATAATGCTCTTTGCAGAAGGCCAGCTTGTGCGGCAGATCGGCATAGAGATAGACATTTATGGCCTGGGGATTGTCCTTTAAGATCTTATCGGCGCCGCGGCCTACTATGATGCAGGGCTCCTGTTTGGCCAGGCTGCGTATGGTGCGGGCGGAGGCAATAAACAGGGCATCGAGGCTGGAGATGGACTTGGAAACAGGCACGGAGAAATCCTGCATGACCATTTGATAGAGCAGGGAGCTGTCCAGGCGTCCTTCCCGGCGGGCCACTTCATGCACGGGCATGCCGCTTTCCCGGGCTATGAGGGCAATCAGTTCATTGTCGTAGTACTTGATATTCAGGCGGGCGGCCAGCTCGCGGCCGATCATGCGGCCGCCGCAGCCGTATTCCCGGGTTATGGTAATGACCGGCTTGAAGGAAGCGGCTTCAGCGGCGGCGGCAGCCTTGATTTCGGCTTTGCTGCCGCGGCGGAAGAAGCGCTCGGCGGCCGGCTTGGCCCGCCGCAGCATCACCCGCACCATGGGACCTATGCCCAGGGCGCCGATGATGGTACCCTCACGGACACCGTCAATGGCGGTAAAGCCGGTGAAGATCAGCGAGAGGATCACAGCCAGCAGCACCAGGGACACGTCATTGATGGTCTTGATCAGACCAAATTCCTTATTCAGGCGGGTGGATATGGCCTTGACGAAGGCCTCGCCTGAGATCATGGCCACATCGGCACATACCTGCAGGGTGACGCCCAGGGCCAGCATCACGGAGCCGAACAGGACCAGGCCTATTCTGACCGGATAGATCGGGTCGGCCGGCATAATGGTATGCATGGTATTCATGCCCAGATCTATGGCCGTGGACAATACCACCGTGACCGGGATCTGCAGAAACATCACCAGGGCATGTTCTTTGGCATATTTTTTACCCACAATAAAGATCTGCAGGATGATGAGCACCATATTGAAGATAAAGGTCATCATGCCCAGGGTCAGCGGGGTATGAAGGGAGATCACATAGTTGGGGCTGGATATAGGCGTAGTGCCTATATTGCCGCAGGCTACGGTGGCAATGCCGAAACCGCCCAGAAACACGGCAATGAGAAATACCAGATTGCGTTCGAAAATTTCTCTTTTGCCCATTTTGCGTTTACTCATATGCTTTCCTCAAAAAAGCTGCAGTCCTCTGCACTGCACGACAACAACCCAGCCGCCGCAGTCCGGACGGCAGTCATGGAATGATCCAGCGGGCCTGGAATATGGCTTCTTCCTAAACTCTGCTAACGGCTGTGATTCTAAGGCAGGGCCGGCGGCAAAATCAATGTGCCGGCCGGACAGTCTTAAACTCCCGCCGGCGGGGCTGCAGGCGGCGGGAGCGGGGGGCTGCTGGAATACAGAACGAAAGTTAAGGGAGCTTTAGGCGGCGGCGCCGTCCTGCTCCCCGGCTTCCGGGGTCTGATCCAGTCTGTCTTTGAGATCGTGATTGACTATATTGGCCACGGAGGCATCAGACCAGACGTTAACTCCTGTTTCCAGCATGTCTATGACCGTATATACCGGCAGGATGATGCCCATCAGCAGCACAGGCACATGCATGGAAGAAAGCAGGCTGATGGTCAGGAAATAGCAGCCCATGGGCACACCGGCATTGCCCACTGCGGCAATGGTGGCAATAAAGATCCAGGTGATAATGGTCACCGGGGTGATCTCCAATCCGGCATTCTGCATCAGATAGAGGGAAGTGATGAGAATGAAGGCGGCGCAGCCGTTCATGTTGATGGTGGTGCACACCGGCAGCACAAAACGGGAGACCTTGGGATTGACGCCCAAATTATCCTCGGCTGAGGCCATGGTGACCGGCAGGGTGCCGGCTGAGGATTTGGAGAAAATGGCCACTACTATGGCCGGCAGCATGCCGCGGGCCACCCGCAGCGGATTGAGACCGCGCAGCAACAGCAGCAGGGGCAGCACCACAAACATCTGCAGCAGATTGGAGCCTATGACCACCCCGAAATAAGCCGCCAGGCCGCCCAGTACCATGCCTCCTTCCAATTCGGCAATCAGCTGGGCTATAAAACCCATAATGCCTACAGGCAGTACAGCAATCAGCCAGCGGATGAGGCGGAACAAAATCTCCTGAAAGCCTATGAAGACATTTTCCACAGCTGTTTTGTGTGCCGAAGGCTCCAGCATGGCCAGAGCCAGACCTATGGCCACGGCTATGAGCAGCACGGACAGCACATTGCCGGACACAAAGGGCTGCAGCAAATTGTTGGGGATCACCGTCAGAATGTGATCGAAATAAGTAGTGCTGCTGGCCTGGGCTGTATCCATGGTGCCCACTATGTCAGCTGGCAGATTGGACGGGGCCACGGCCACAAACAGTGCGGCGGCCACGGAGGCGGCCACTATGGTGGTCAGCAGGGTATAGAAGATGGTATGACCGAAAATCAGCCCGCTTTTGGAGCCCCTGCCCAGGCGGGCCAGGGTGGTGATGAGCGACAAGGCTATGATGGGCACGGCAATGAAGCTGAACAGGCGGGTGAAGACGGTGGCAATGAAATTCATCAGCTGATGCAGAAAACTGCTGTCAGCCAGGCCGAAGACAAAGCCCAGGACTATGCAGACTACATAGAAGATAATGGTCTTCATCCTCTTTCTGCGCTGATCCATAGTCCTGGATAAGGTGTCCTGGGCGTACTGTGCTGCTCTTTTTTCTTTAGGCATAGTGTCTCCCTGTAACAAAAAAGCATGGCATGTTAAAAAGCACGGCATTGTAACAAAAAGGGCTGCCGATGGCGTGATCTGCAGCCCTGATCTGTCTTATAAAATCCTGGTCTTAGTCTTAATCTCAGTCTCAGGCAAACATAGGGGTGGAAAGATAGCGGTCACCATTGTCGGGGATGACTACCACCAAAGTCTTGTCGGCCATTTCCGGGCGGGAGGCAATCCGGCGGGCGGCGCACAAAGCCGCGCCTGAGGTAATGCCGCAGAACAGTCCCTCCAGGCGGCAGATCTCAGAGCCCATGGCAAAGGCTTCCTCATTGCCCACGGTGACTATTTCATCTATGAGGGAGCGGTCCAGAATACGCGGCACAAAGCCGGCACCTATGCCCTGCAGCTTGTGGGGACCTGGTTTGCCGCCGGAAAGCACAGGTGATCCTGAAGGCTCCACTGCTATCATCTTGAGGTCAGGCTTCTTTTCCTTTAAGTAGCGGCCTATGCCGGTTAAGGTGCCGCCGGTGCCGACGCAGGAGATCACTGCATCCACTTTGCCGTCGGTGTCATGCCAGATCTCGGGGCCGGTGGTCAGCACATGGGCGCGCGGATTGGCTTCATTGTCAAACTGAGAGGGTATAAAGGCATTGTCTTCCTTTTTGGCCAGCTCCCGGGCTTTGGCTATGGCCCCGGCCATGCCCTCGGAGGCCGGAGTGAGCACCAGCTCGGCACCGTAGGCCTTGAGGATGGCCCGGCGCTCGACGCTCATATTGTCCGGCAGGGTCAGGATCAGCCTTAAGTGATAGTGCGAGCACACCAGAGCCAGACCAATGCCTGTATTGCCTGAGGTGGGCTCGATGATAATGGTGTCCTGATTAATGAGGTTCATTAAAAAGCCGTCCCTGATCATGGACAATGCGGCCCGGTCTTTAATGGATCCGCCGGGGTTCAGGCTTTCCACCTTGGCCAGAATCCGGCCGTTTAATTCATATTTTTTGGCAAACTGCTTTAATTCTACTAAGGGAGTATGCCCGATGAGTTCGAGCATGGATGAATAAATACGCATAAAGACCTCATAATGAATGGTACATTCCCGCCGCCTGCATCCTTAAGGCAGAGTTGCGGCGCCGGCCTGCCTGTGCAGCAGAAAGTGCAGTGCTGCCTGCAGCAGCAGAGGCAGGCCAGGGAGGCCTGCTGTGGACATTATTACACGGATTGCCGCTTTTGCACCCCGGGTGTGTGCATTTGCCCTGTGTAAGGGAGGGGCATGGACGGGGGGAGATGCGGGCGCAAGTGGCATTAAGGCGGCCGCTGCGCTAAACTTCCTGCAGGATCCCGGCGGCACTGCTGTACCGTCACAGGGGGCTGGTATGTCAACGAATTGAGGAGAACAACATGGATTTTCTGCAGTTGCTGCAGCAGCGCTATACCTGCAAGCATTACGATTTTGCCCAAAAAGTCAGCCGTGAGGAGATCAATAAGATTCTGGAGGCTGCCCGTCTGACCCCCAGTGCAGTCAATCTGCAGCCCTGGCGTTTTCTGGTCATTGACAGCGATGAAACCAGACTGCAGCTGGAGCCTGCCATCATGGAAACCAACAAGCTGCGCTTTCAGGATGTGCCGGCAGTGATAGTGATCTGTGCCCGCACCGAAAACACCAATGAAGATATAGAGCGGGTGCTGAATAAGGAAGAGCAGGACGGCCGTTTCCCCGATCCTGAAGCCAAGGCCGCTCAGCGCCGCGGCCGCACCGCCTTCCGCGATCTGCATCTGGGCGATGCCGAGGCCTGGAATACCAAACAGTGCTATGCCGCCATGTGCTCCATCCTCTATCAGGCCGAGAGCATGGGTATTGATTCCACTCCGGTGGAGGGAGTGTGGCTGGACAAGGTGGATGAAATCCTGAATTTAAGGGAGCAGGGCCTGGCGGCAGTGATGCTGATCTTCTTGGGTCACCGCGTGGAGGGAGATACCAATCAGCTCAAGTTCAGACCCAAGTCCAGGCTGGATTTTGATGATGTAGTAACTTACCTGTAATTTCCGTTATTTCCGCCTGGCGGCAGCATATTTGGGATCATTAACCCCCGGGCTGATCTGCCGGGGTGGCTGTTGAAGAAAAGGAAGCCTGAATGCGTATTGTGATCGTGGGAGCAGTGGCCGGCGGAGCCGCCTGCGCTGCCAGACTAAGACGTTTGTCTGAAGATGCTGAAATCATCATGGTGGAAAAGGGATCTTATATATCCTTTGCCAGCTGCGGTCTGCCTTACTATTTGTCCGGAGTGATTCCCGAGCGCGGCGATCTGCTGGTGTCTTCAGTGCAGAAAATGCAGCAGCTCTTCAATATTCAGGTCCTGACCGAAACCGAGGTCACGGCCATCAACCGCCACAGCCGCACCCTCACCCTCAAACAGGCCTCCGGGGAAAGCTCCCTTGATTACGATGTGCTGATCCTCTCCCCGGGCTGCGAGCCGCTGATGCCTGCCTTTGCCCGCGGACTGAAGCATGTCTTCACCCTGCGATCCATCCCTGACGCCGACGGGATCATGCAGGAGCTGACCGCCCATGGAGCCCGCCGCATCCTGGTGGCCGGCGGCGGTCTCATCGGTCTGGAGTGTGCGGAAAATCTCCGGCAGCGCGGCCTTGAGGTAACCCTGCTGGAAGGCGCCGGACAGGTGCTGCCGCCGCTTGATTTTGAGATGGCGCAGTTTGTGCATCTGGAGCTGCGGGCGCAGGGCATAGATCTGCGCCTCAACACCATGCTGCAGAATCTTACTGCCGCAGGACAGCAGATCAGAGCGGATTTGGGTGACCGCTCAGAGCTTTTTGACGCAGTGATCCTGGCTTTGGGCGGCAGGCCCCGCTCGCAGCTGGCCCTGGGCTGCGGACTGGAGTGCAGTGAGCGCGGCTTTATTAACCTAAAATCCGGGCTGTTTGTGGTGTAACATAGATTCAGCCCGTTTCT
>CAYRIZ010000028.1:0-25837 GCA_964424565.1 uncultured Enterobacterales bacterium | reverse complement strand
AGTAGTTTTAAAAAATTTAAAAATTCTAGATGCTTTCAGTGCGCGATCTTGGAGTAAATACAGCGCGGTTCGTCCTATGCCTGCACCTCTGTCGGCCTTTAAAGGCTGTTGCCTGAATTTTGCACTATACAGCGCGCCGGAAGCGGCGTCCCGGGGTTATACTAAGCCGCGTTTTGCAGGATCCTGAAGGCCCGATTGGTCCCGACTCGTGATCGGGCGGGGGCTGCTTTGGGATTAACTTTAATTTGAATGGAGACCTCAAGGTGCAGCGTAAGCACCGTTGGTTGTAACTATGCCCAAAATTACTCTTCCCAACGGCGCCGTCAAGGAATTTGACCGCGCAGTTTCAATTGCCGAAATAGCTCTGAGCATCGGCTCCGGTCTGGCCCGTAATTGTGTAGCCGGCCGCATCGACGGCGTGCTGCATGACGCCTGTGATCTGGTAGATCACGATGCTGCCGTGGAAATAGTCACCCCCAAGGAGAAAGACGGCATCGATATTATCCGTCACTCCTGCGCCCATCTGCTGGGCCATGCCATCAAGCAGCTGTGGCCGGAAACCAAAATGGCCATAGGCCCGGTGATTGAAAACGGCTTTTACTATGATGTCGATCTGGATCACAAGCTGACCGCCGAAGATCTGGTCAAACTCGATGCCAAGATGCATGAACTGGCCAAAACCGGCTATCAGGTAATCAAGGAAACAGCAGACTGGCAGCGCGCCTGGGATGTCTTCAATGAGCGCAACGAGCCCTACAAGAAGCTCATCCTGGAGGAGAATATAGATCACAGCGATCATCCGGGACTGTATCACCACCTCGAGTACATAGACATGTGCCGCGGCCCGCATGTACCGCACATGGGCTTCTGCAAACACTTCAAGCTGACCCACTTTGCCGGTGCTTACTGGCGCGGCAACAGCAAGAACAAGATGCTGCAGCGCATCTACGGTACGGCCTTTGCCACCAAGGAAGAGCTGGCTGCCTACTTAAAGCGCCGTGAGAAGGCTGCCAAGCGCGATCACCGCGTGCTGGGCAAGAAGCTGGATCTGTTCCACTTCCAGCAGGAAGCCCCCGGTATGGTGTTCTGGCACAATGACGGCTGGACCATATACCGCATCATTGAAAACTTCATGCGCCAGATGCTGCACAAGTATCACTATATTGAAGTCAAGACCCCGCAGATCATGGATCGCGTGCTCTGGGAGCGCTCCGGACACTGGGACAAGTATCAGGAGAACATGTTCACCACTTCTTCCGAGAACCGCGATTATGCCATTAAGCCCATGAACTGCCCGGGCGCCATACAGATCTTCAATTCCCGCACCCGCTCCTACCGCGATCTGCCCATACGCATGGCCGAGTTCGGTCAGTGCCACCGCAATGAGCCTTCCGGCTCCCTGCACGGCCTGCTGCGCGTACGTGCCTTTGAGCAGGACGATGCCCACATCTTCTGCACTGAAGATCAGATCATGCAGGAAGTGTCCGACTGCATAGCCATGGTCTATGACGTCTATGCCAACTTTGGTTTCACCAAGGTGGCAGTCAAGCTCTCCACCCGCCCGGAGAAGCGCATTGGCTCAGATGAGATCTGGGACAAGGCCGAAGCTGATCTGAAGAAGGCTCTGGAAGCCAATAATCTGGAGTATGAACTGCAGCCTGGTGAAGGTGCCTTCTACGGCCCCAAGATCGAGTTCACCCTGCATGACAGCCTGGACCGTGCCTGGCAGTGCGGTACCGTGCAGCTGGACTTCTCTCTGCCCGGCCGTCTGGATGCCCACTATATAGGTGAGGACAATCAGGAGCACACCCCGGTGATGATTCACCGTGCCATGCTCGGTTCCATAGAGCGCTTCCTCGGCGTGCTGACCGAAGAGTATGCCGGTGCCTTCCCGACCTGGCTGGCTCCCTGTCAGGCAGTGGTGATGAACATCACCGACAATCAGGTGGACTATGCCCGCAGCGTGGCCGAAAAACTGGATGCCGCCGGCATCCGCAGCCGCGCCGATCTGCGCTCTGACAAGGTAGGCTTCAAGATCAGGGAACACACCCTGATGAAGGTGCCCTACATGCTGGTCTGCGGTGATCGCGAGGCCGAGCAGGGCAAGGTGGCCGTCCGTACCCGTCGTGGTCAGGATTTGGGCGTCATGTCTGTAGAAGACTTGATTCAGCTGATAAATTCGGATATTATGAGCCGCAAATCAGCCCCCGAATCGGGCGCTAATAAGGAATAAGTAAAACAAGCACCCCTTGCTGCGGGTGCTTTGTTTTGTTTCTTTTTTGGTACAGCTTACAAGAGGATAAAGCTATCAATAACACCAGAAAAACCGGCCGGGCCATGCCCAGGAACCGGATTAACAACGATATCAGATGCCGTGAAGTGCGTCTGCTCGGTCAGGACAATGAACTGATCGGTGTACTGCCTACAGCTGAGGCTCTGCGCCTGGCGGAAGAAGCCGGTGTGGATTTGGTGGAAATCAGTCCCAATGCTGAGCCGCCGGTATGTCGTTTAGTGGAGTATGGCAAATATCTCTACGAAAAGAGCAAGGACCAGAAGAGAAAGAAGCAGAAAGTAGTGCAGGTCAAGGAAATCAAATTCCGTCCTGCCACTGATGAGGGCGATTACCAGGTTAAACTACGCAACCTGGCACGTTTCCTCAAAGACGGCAACAAAGCAAAGGTCACCCTGCGCTTTCGCGGCCGTGAGATGGCACATCAGCATTTGGGTCTGGATGTGCTCAAGCGTGTAGAGAATGATCTCTGCAACGAGCTGGGACTGGCCACGGTGGAGTCCGCCTCCCGCGTGGAAGGCCGTCAGGCCACCATGGTACTGGCCCCGAAAAAGAAGTAAGGCCGTCAGGGCAGCAAGTGTTTCCAGGTTTGGGAACCTCCTGCGGCTGCAGTTTACATTAGTAAATGCGGAGTATTTAAATAAATGGCTGGTAAAGTTAAGGTCAAAATGAAGACCGACAGAGGCGTAGCCAAGCGCTTCAAGAAGACTGGCAGCGGCCACTTCAAGTGCCGTCACCAGAACCTGCGTCACATCCTCACCAAGAAGACCCGTAAGCGCAAGCGTGCTCTGCGTAAGATGACTTACGTGCACTCTTCAAACATCCGCGCAATTATGCGCCAGCTGCCTTACGCTTAATTTAGGAGGATTGGACCATGGCTAGAGTTAAGCGCGGTGTTACCGCCCACGCCCGTCATAAGAAGGTTTTAAAGGCCGCCAAGGGTTACTACGGTGCACGTTCCCGTACCTACCGCACCGCGGTACAGGCTGTTACCAAGGCCGGTCAGTATGCTTACCGTGACCGTCGCCAGAAGAAGCGTCAGTTCCGTGAGCTCTGGATTGTCAGAATCAACGCTGCTGCCCGTCAGCACGATCTGAGCTACAGCCAGTTCATGAACGGTCTGAAGAAGGCCAATATAGAGATCGACCGCAAGGTCCTCTCCGACCTGGCCATTAATGACAAGGCAGCATTTACTGCCATTGCCAATCAGGCCCGTGCAGCCTTAGGTCTGTAATAGAGACCTTATAAAATCTTTAATTCTGCCTCCTCAAGGCAGTAAAAAGCCCTGCTGAAAGCAGGGCTTTTTGTCACTGGGGGAAACCCATCTGTTTTCCGAACCGGCAGGCAGGGAGAAGGGCTGCTTTCTCCCTGCCGCCGGCGCTGTTACATCTGCTCGCGGGCTATAACTCTGCTGCGGCGGGTGGAAGAAGTCTTGACGTCGCGCATGGTTTTGCCCAGGTAGATCTGACGGGGTCTGCCTATGCGGCTTTCGGGCATTTCCTGCATTTCATTCCAGTGAGAGATCCAGCCTATGGTACGGGCTATGGCAAAGATCACCGTGAACATGGAAGTAGGTATGCCTATGGCATTGAGGATGATGCCGGAGTAGAAGTCCACGTTGGGATAGAGGTTGCGCTCTATGAAGTACTCATCGGACAGGGCTATGTGCTCAAGCTCGGTGGCCACATCCAATATAGGATGATTCTGAATATGCAGCTCCTCGAGTACCTCATGGCAGGTCTCGCGCAACACCACGGCACGCGGATCGTAGGTCTTGTAGACGCGGTGACCAAAGCCGGACAGCCTGAAGGGATCGTTCTTGTCCTTGGCACGGGCTATGAATTCAGGAATGCGGTCGGGAGTGCCTATCTGCTCGAGCATGCGCAGGCAGGCCTCGTTGGCGCCGCCGTGGGCCGGACCCCACAGTGAGGCTATGCCGGCGGCTATACAGGCGTAGGGGTTGGCACCGGAGGAGCCGGCCAGACGCACCGAGGAGGTGGAGGCATTCTGCTCGTGATCGGCATGCAGCACAAAGATGCGGTCCAGAGCCTTGGCTATGACCGGATTGACCTCGTAGTCCTCAGCCGGGGTGGCAAACATCATCTGCAGGAAGTTGGAGGCATAATCCAGATCATTGCGCGGATAGATATAGGGCTGGCCCACTGAATACTTGTAGGACATGGCCGCGAGAGTAGGCATCTTGGCTATCAGGCGGATCATGGTATTTTCACGATGCTCGGGATCGTAAATGTCGAGATTGTCGTGATAGAAGGCCGAAAGGGCACCGGCAATACCGCACATCAAGGCCATGGGGTGGGAGTCACGCCTGAAGGCCTGGAACAGGGAGTACATCTGCTGATGAATCAGGGTGTGGTGTTTGACGCGGTAGCTGAAATCCTCATACTGCTCTTTGGTAGGCAGCTCTCCTTTGAACAGCAGATAACAGGTTTTGAGATAGTTTGATTTGGTTGCCAGCTGATCGATGGGGTAGCCGCGGTAGAGCAGCACGCCTTTGGCACCATCAATGAAAGTGATGCGGGAACTGCAGGATGCGGTGGAAACAAAGCCCGGATCATAGGTGAAATACCCTTCTTTGCCCAAGGCGCGGATATCTATAACTTCAGGTCCCATGGAACCTTTGAGGATGGGCAGACTAATGGGGTCCTTGCCGGGTATGTTCAAAGTGGCATACTTGACAAATTCCGGAGTAACTTCTGGCATTTAAGACTCCTGTTGCTGGTTGCATGTTGAATTTCTTTGAAATCTAATATAAACGTTTTGCCCTGCAATGCAAATAATGATTTGATCTAGTGCACACTTTTATGCACTTTTATGGTGCGCCACGCTTCACGCCGGTACTGTGGGCTAAAATAAGCCGGTTTTCTCGATAAATATCACAATTTTTTGACTGCTGTCTTTTCGCCGCCCTGCCGGACGGCAGAAAATAGAAAAATTTAACAAATTTAATAAAAGGGATCCTTCGATGGAACAAAAGATTCTGCTCACCGAGTGTTCTGATGCCGTGGGCCTGATTGCCAGAGTGACCAATATCTGCTTTAAATACAATTTAAACATCGTGCATCAGGATCAATTTGCCTCTGCAGATGCCCGCTTCTTCATGCGCACGGTGCTGTCCGGAATCTTTGCCAATGAAGATAATTTCCTCAGTGAAGTCAGATCCGTACTGCCGGCCGATGCTGCTGTGCGCCTGACCAATGCCAGACAGAAGCGGCGCCTGGCTGTGCTGGTGACCAAGGAATCCCACTGCCTGGGTGACATTCTGATGAAGGCCTACTCCGGGGCCCTCAATGCTGAGATCGTAATGGTGGCCGGCAATTATCCTGTGCTGGGCGATCTGGCCCGCCGTTTTGATGTGCCTTTTCATCTGGTATCCCACGAGGGCATTTCCCGCGAGGAGCAGGAAAGACGCATGTGCGAGGTGATAGATGCGGCCAATCCCGACTATGTGGTGCTGGCCAAATACATGCGCATACTCTCCCCGCGCATGGTGGAACACTATCCCCTGGGCAAATTAATCAACATCCATCACTCCTTCCTGCCGGCCTTTATCGGCGCCCGCCCTTATCAGCAGGCCTTTGACCGCGGTGTCAAGATCATTGGTGCCACCGCGCACTTTGTAACCAATAATCTCGATGAAGGTCCGATCATTGAGCAGGATGTGATCAAGGTAAATCACCGCTATGATGCCGAAACCATGGCCAAAGCCGGCCGCGATGTGGAGCGTCTGGTGCTGATGCGGGCCTTAAACAAGGTGCTCGATGACAAGGTCTTCATCCACGGCAACAAGACTGTGGTGTTCTGATTTTTCCCCTGCTGCAGCCGGTGCGCCGCCGGCTGCATGCTTTCGGCTTTTCTCAGCATACAAACACTATTCAGCGGATCTGAGACGGCCGCTTTGGGCTTTCTCCCCGGGATGTGCATGAGAACCCGTATCCTATCTTCAGCGGAAGGTCAAAAATGATTGAAAACGATGCAGAAAAATTCTTCCATACAGGCGTCCTGTACTATAACGGCGACGGTGTAAGCCAGGATTATAAGCAGGCGCGGCAGTGGTGGAAAAAAGCCGCCACCCGGGGACATGCCGAAGCTCAGTGCGAACTGGGGTACATGTACTTTTACGGCCTGGGCGTAGAAGAGGATTATGAGAAGGCCAGGCAGTGGTTTGAAAAAGCTGCCGCCCAGGGACACGCCAATGCTCAGTGCGGACTGGGGTACATGTACTTTTGCGGCCTGAGCGTAGAAGAGGATTATGAGCAGGCCCGGCTGTGGTTTGAAAAAGCCGCCGCCCAGGGAGATGCCGATGCTCAGTGCGAACTGGGGTACATGTACTATGAAGGCCTGGGCGTAGAAGAGGATTATGAGCAGGCCAGGCAGTGGTTTGAAAAAGCTGCCGCCCTGGGAGATGCCGATGCTCAGTGCGAACTGGGGTACATGTACTATGAAGGCCTGGGCGTAGAAGAGGATTATGAGCAGGCCAGGCAGTGGTTTGAAAAAGCTGCCGCCCTGGGAGATGCCGATGCTCAGTGCGAACTGGGGTACATGTACTATGAAGGCCAGGGCGTGGACCAGGATTATGCACAGGCTTGGCGATGGTACGAAAAAGCCGCCGCACATGGACATACATGGGCTCAGTACAGACTGGGTAAGATGTATTATGAAGGCAAAGGCGTAGACCAGGATTATGCGCAGGCCCGGCTGTGGTTTAAGAAAGTCGCCGACGGTGGATATGACTATGCTCAGTACAGACTGGGTAAGATGTACTATGAAGGCCAGGGCGTGGACCAGGATTATGAGCAGGCCCGGCTGTGGTTTGAAAAAGCTGTCATACTGAAAAATGTCGAGGCTCAGTACAAATTGGGAGAGCTGTACTATTACGGCCAGGGCGTGGACCAGGATTATGTACAGGCCAGGCTGTGGTTTGAAAAAGCTGCCGCACAGGGACACGCCAATGCTCAGTGCGTACTGGGAGACATATACTATGACGGCCTGGGACTGAGCCGGAGGAATTATAAGCTGGCCCGATTGTGGTATGAGAAAGCCTCCGCACAAGGACATATCGCTGCCGAAGCTCAGTGCAGAATGGGTAAGATGTGCTATTACGGCAAAGGCGGGGAGCGGAATTATGAGCAGGCACGTCTGTGGCTGGAAAAAGCCGCCGCCCAGGGAGATGCCGAAGCTATGACCTTATTGAAAAAGATGGAGGCTGCAGGCAGGCAATTTCTCCACAGGAAGAAAAGATCCACGGTCAGTGACTGAGGCAATTGAGCGGCCCTGCAGGAATAAACTGCCGGGCTTTTCCCCGTGTTTTGCCCTTTGAAAACAGCATTCCCATGCCATTTTTGAATTCTGTCAAGGCCTCTTTCAGTCCGCCTCCGTCTGTACTCTCCCGCTTTTTGCAGCATACAAACAGCTCTCAGCGGATCAGAGGGGCCGGTCATGGCTTTCTCCACGGGCGGTGTTAATGGGACTTGCTCTGCTTTACGGGAAATGCTCTGTAGATCCACCAAAATATAGTTTGGTTGTTGGGTATCTGAAAATAAAACCCAGTGAATCCATATCCAATCTCCAGCGGAAGGTCAAAGATGATTGAAAACGATGCAGAAAAATTCTTCCATACAGGCGTCCTGTACTATAACGGCGATGGTGTAAGCCAGGATTATAAGCAGGCGCGGCAGTGGTGGGAAAAAGCCTCTGCCCTGGGACATGCCGAAGCTCAGTTCGGACTGGGGTACATGTACTGTTACGGCATGGGCGTAGAAGCGGATGAAGATCAGGCCCGGCAGTGGTTTGAAAAATCCGCCGCTCAGGGACATGCCGCAGCTCAGTGCGAACTGGGGTACATGTACTATTACGGTCAGGGCGTAGAAGAGGATGCAGATCAGGCGCGGCTGTGGTTTGAAAAGTCCGCGACCCAGGGCTATGCCGATGCTCAGTGCGAACTGGGTAACATGTACTATTACGGCCACAGCGTGGCCCAGGATTATGCACAGGCCAGACTGTGGTTTGAAAAATCCGCGGCTCAGGGACATGCCGAAGCTCAGTACAGCCTGGGAGATATGTACTATGAAGGTCAGGGCGTGGCCCAGAATTATGCACAGGCCAGACTGTGGTTTGAAAAATCTGCGGCTCAGGGACATGCCGAAGCTCAGTACAGACTGGGAGATATGTACTATGAAGGCCAGGGCGTAGGCCGGGATTATGAGCAGGCCAGGCTGTGGTTTGAAAAAGCTGCCGCACAGGGAGATGTCGAGGCTCAGTACAGCCTGGGAGAGATGTACTATTACGGCCTGGGCGTGTACCAGGATTATGCGCAGGCCAGAGTGTGGCTGGAAAAAGCCGCCGACGGTGGATATGCCGATGATTGGCGCTTATTGGAAAAGATAGAGCTGCAGGCAGGTAATTTCTCCCCGGAAAAGAGCCGCGGTCAGTAGCTGAGCTCAGAGCGGCCTGCAGTCTGACTGGAAGCGGCAGAGGGTAGATCTCTGCCGCCTGAGACCGGGCTATACGGCCTTGAAATTCACCTTTCCGAACTGCTCCTTGAGCTGCAGCTCCTTGGCCTGGGTGAGGAAGAGCTTGAGGCGGTTGGAAACATTGGACTGCGCGGTACCGGCTTCATAGTCTATGCTGCACAAATTGGCGTTTTCATAGGCCATGCGTATGGCGCGCATCACGCCTTTGCCGGTGACGTGATTGGGCAGACAGGCAAAAGGCTGCACACACAGCACATTATTGACGCCATGCTCTATATAGTCGATCATCTCGGCGGTCAGCAGCCAGCCCTCACCGGCCTGCTGTCCGGCGGAAACCAGTCCCTCTATGGCCTTCTTGTAATCATTGAAGGGAGTGAGTCCCTCAAAATTACTGCGCTTTAAGACCTTGGTGATGGCATTGCGCATGTGGTTGAAGCGGTGGGCGATGAGCCACGAGCCGGTGGCCCGTACCCAGGAGCCCTTGAGGTATTTGGCCTGGAATACGCTGTCGTTGAGGCAGTAGAGCAGGAAGCTGGAAATATCGCCTATTACCGGCTCGGCACCCTCGGCAATCAGCTGATTCATCAGGTCAAGATTGGCCTTGGGATGATATTTGAGCAGAATTTCTCCCACTATGCCTACGCGGGGCTTGTTCTGTACCGGATTTAACTCAATGGCGGCAAAGGCCTGCACTATCTCATTGACCAGCCGGAAGAAATTATGCTTGTGCACATCTGTCATCATCAGATGGGCGCACTTTCTTACCATTTCCTCGAGCACGGCATCACTGCGGCCGGGCTGCAGCTCATAGGTCTTGGTGTGGAAGTAGAGCTTCTGCAGCAGATCGCCCAGCAGAATACCCTTCATTAACCGGTAGAGACCGTGCAGACCCAGCTTCAGGTGCAGGGCGTCGGTATCCAGCTCATAGCTCGACAGGGTGACTATGGGCACGTCCTGATAGCCCAAATCGTTCAGGGCCCAGCGCAGCAGGGCAGGATAATTGGTGGCACGGCAGGGACCGCAGGTCTGGGCCAGCAGCAGGGCTGCTTCCTTGCCGTTGATCTTGCCGGAAAGGAGCGCCTCAATCAGCTGACCTATTACCACTATGGCCGGATAGCAGGCATCATTGTTGACGTACTTCAGTCCCAGCTCTATGGCCTTGTCATTGACCTGTGGCAGCAGCTTGACGTGATAGCCCAGCGCCTGCAGGGCGGCGGTCAGTATAGGGAAGTGAATGGGAGCCATCTGCGGCACATACAGCGTGCGCTGCTCATTGGCCAGATTGCTGCCCTTAAACTGCCTGGTGACCGTATCCTTGGGACCCAGCTGCTGCAGGGCATGTTCATTGATGGCACACAGCAGCGAAGTAATGCGGATCTTGGCCGCTCCCAGGGTGTCACCCTCATCTATCTTGAGCATGGTGTAGATCTTGTCATTGCGCTCCAGGATCTTGCGTACCTGCTCGGAGGTAATGGCATCTATGCCGCAGCCAAAGGAGACCAGCTGCACCAGCTGTACATTGGGATTTTCCGAGGCCACTTCCGCTGATTTATATAATCTGCTGTGGAAAGCCCACTGATTGACCACATCCAGGCGCGGCAGGTTGCGGGCCTTGTGGAAGATGGCATCTTCCGTGACCACTATGGTGCCCATGGAGGAAATGAGGGCCGGAATGCCGTGATTGATGATGGGATCAATATGATAGGGACGGCCGGACAGCACTATGAGGGTGCGGCCTTCATCGGCAGCCCGCGCAAAGAACCTGTCTCCCTCGGCGCGCAGGGCAGCTTTGTAGGCTTCCAGCGCCGCGGCAGCCTTTCTGATGGCCTGCTTGATCTCGCGGGGCGGCAGATCAGGGAAGCATTCCTTGATGGCCCGCAGCACGGTGGCACCTTTGGACAGATCGAGGAAGGGCGTGTGTACGCGCAGTCCGGGATGCTGAGTGCTAACATTGAGCTTCAGGGCCTCGGGATAGCCGCCCACCACCGGACAGGCATAGCTGTCGGCCTGGAAGGAATCGAGTTTGGCCTCACGCGGCACGCAGGGCAGGAAGATGTCCATGACCCCCAGATTGGCCAGATAGGAAACATGGCCGTGGGTGAGCTTGGCCGGATAGCACAGGCTCTGCGAGGGTATGGTGATATTGCCCAGCTCAGCTATTTCCTTGTTGCTCAGCGGCGAGAGCTCCACATGAAAGCCCAGGGCAGTAAAGAGGGCATGCCAGTAGGGGTAATGCTCAAATATATTGAGCACGCGCGGAATACCCACCACGCCGCGCGGGGCCTTATCTGCCGGCAGCACTTCCCGGTTGAACAGCAGATCGAGCTTGAACTCGATGAACTCATTGCGTTCCTTGTTCTTCTGGCCGGTCTTGAGGGCAAAATCACAGCGGTTGCCGGAGATATGCTTCTGACCCGACAGGAAAGTGTTCATGGTCAGCAGGCAGTGATTGTTGCAGCCCTTGCAGCGGAACTGCCGCACCTTGATGCGGCTTAAATCCAGCATTTCCGGGGTGATCTGCAGATCGGTGCGATCGCGCTCCCAGCGCTCCTTGGCAATTAAAGCCGCGCCAAAGGCACCCATCAGGCCGGCTATATTGGGTCTGATCACGTTCTTGCCGATCAAAAGCTCAAAGGCCCGCAGCACGGCATCGTTGAGGAAGGTGCCGCCCTGCACCACCACATGATCGCCCAGCTCTGAGCTGTCGTGAATGCGCAGCACCTTGTAGAGGGCATTGCGCACTATGGAGAAACAAAGTCCTGAGGCTATGTCCGGCAGCGGAATATTGTCGCGCTGGGCCTGCTTGACCTTGGAGTTCATGAACACGGAGCAGCGGGTGCCGAGATCGGTGGGGTGCTTGGAGCCCAGGGCCGCCTCGACAAATTCCGGCAGGGTGAGGTTGAGCTGCCGGGCAAAGGTCTCGATAAAGGAGCCGCAGCCGGAGGAGCAGGCCTCATTGAGCTGCATGTCCTTGATCACGCCCTGCTTGACCTTGATGCACTTCATGTCCTGACCGCCTATGTCTATGACATAGGAAGTCTGAGGATCAAAGGCGCAGGCGGCCTTCTGATGGGCCAGGGTCTCCACCTCGGCATACTGGGCATTGACTGCCGCCCGGGCCAGGGTGGCACCGTAACCGGTGCAGCATACTGCCGCCAGATGGGCCTCCTCCGGGATGCGGTCGAGCAGTTCCCTGATCTTGGGCAGCAGCTTCTGCAGCGGCGAGCCTTCATTGCCGGCATAGAAACTGTCCAGCAGCTGCCCGCGCTCATCCAGCAGTACGCTCTTGACGGTGGTAGAGCCGAGATCTATGCCCAAAAAGAAATTGCCGTGAGCCCGCTCCAGCGGAAACTCCATCAGCTTTTCTCTGGCATGGCGGGCCTGAAATTCCAGCAGGGCGCCTTCGTCGGCAAACAGCGCCGGCAGGGTGCCGGCCTCTACCTTGATGTCGGTTTTGTCCAGGGCCGTGATAATCTGCTGCAGATCCACGGCTTCCAGCTTGTTCTGGGCAAATTCATCGTGCACTGCCTTGCGGGCCTCCAGGGCCGCACCGCAGGCCATGGCATACTGGGCATCAGGCAGATCGATGAAATGGGTCTGGTCATCCTGCAGCTTTTCTATAAAGGTGCGGCGCAGTTCATGCAGGAAGCTCAGCGGACCGCCGAGGAAACAGACATTGCCTTCTATTTTGCGGCCGCAGGCCAGGCCTGAAATGGTCTGCTCACATACGGCCATAAAGATGGATTTGGCTATGTCCTCGCGGGCGGCTCCCTGATTGAGCAGAGCCACCAAATCGGTCTTGGCAAACACACCGCAGCGGGAAGCTATGGGATAGGTTTTGCTGTAACGCGAGGCCATCTCATCCAGCCCCACGGCATCGGTATTGAGCAGGGAGGCCATTTGATCGATGAAGGCACCGGTACCGCCGGCGCAGGCTTCATTCATGCGCAACTCCATGCCGCCGGAGAGGAACAGGATCTTGCTGTCCTCACCGCCCAGCTCTATGGAGGTATCGATCTGCTGCGGCAGCTGCTTTAAAAAAGTACTGGCAGCTATCACTTCCTGTACAAAACGGCAGCCCAAATACTGGGCCAGAAATAAGGAGGCCGAGCCGGTAAAGGTCACATAGACCCGGCTTAAATCAAATTGTGAACCAAGCTTGATCAGGCATTGCTGCAGGGTGGGAAAAACCGCGCTTTGATGGCGAACATATTCATGCTGACAATCGCGGCCCTCGTCGTCGAGGAGTACATATTTTACGGTGGTTGAGCCGAGGTCTATACCCAGGTAATAGTTGTTTGTTTTTTCCATAGCCAGCGGTATTGATTATACGCACAGTAAGAGCTGGACACATCAGTGCACAGAAAGTGAAAATTGATCCTGCAGATGTTAGCAGAAAGCCTAATTTTTAAAAAGATGCTGAAAATTTGTCGCATCAGGGCATAAAAACGTCAGACGTCCTGAAATTGCAGGCCGGGGCCGGGATCTGCCGCCTGGAGCCGGACTTTACGCCGCCGGGCGGTGTGCTACTATAGCAGGAGATTTTAGTGGGAGTTTTCAATGGAATCGCCGCATCACGAAAAGCCTGTCACCTCGGCGGTAATAGTCTCCAAGGTCTTCAGACGTCCCATGGCCGGGGCCATAGTAGAGCTGGCGCAGATGCTCAAACGCTTTGGCATCACGCCTTATGTGGAACAAACCACTTCGGTAGGCTTCAATCTGCCGCAGCTGCCCTGTGTCTCGCGCCGGCAGATCAGGGATTTGGATTTGATCATAGTGCTGGGCGGTGACGGCTCAGTGCTGGGTGCTGCCCGTACCCTGGTGGATCTCAAGGTGCCTATACTGGGGGTCAACCGCGGACATCTGGGGCTGCTGACCGATGTGTCTCCGTCCACGCTGGAGGATGCTATACAAAAAACGGTGGAAGGGCGCTATGTTAAGGAAGATCGCATGATCCTGGATATGCGGGTATTCCGGGAGGATGACGACGGCGCCGGCGAGCTGGTAGGGCAGTCGCTGGCCACCAATGAAACGGTGATTCACTCCGGCATGATGGCCCATATGATGGTCTTTAAGGTCTCCATCAACGGCAGTTACATGTATACCATGCGCGGCGACGGCATGATAGTCAATACACCCACCGGATCCACCGCCTATTCCCTGTCCGCCGGCGGTCCGATCATTGAACCGCATCTGGATGTGCTGGCCCTGGTGCCTATGTTCCCGCAGTCGCTCAACTGCTCTCCCATCATCATCCCGGGCAAGTCCGAGGTCAGAATAGACTTTGTCTCCTCTGATGACACTCCCGAGTGGGTCAATATCAACTGTGACGGCCAGGTCAGCGTCAGGGCCGACAGCCACTGCTCCGTGCTCATCCGGCAGCACAGCACTCCGCTGACTTTGCTCCATCCTGAAGGCTATGATTACTACAGCCTGCTGCGTCAGAAACTCGGCTGGGGCCAGTCGCTGGTTTAGAGGAAGCCATGCTGCTTGAACTTTCCGCATACAATATAGCGCTGAGCCACGAAAGCGTGATTGAGCTTGCGCCCGGGCTGACCTGCATTACCGGCGAGACCGGTGCCGGCAAATCCCTGACTTTGGATGCCCTGAACCTGGCCTTGGGCGGCAGGGCCGATACCTCATTGATTTCAGACGGTGCCGACAAAGCCGAGGCCGCGGCGCGTTTTTCCGTCACTGCAGAAGTCAGACAGCGTCTGCAGGAGCTCGATCTGGCATCTGAAAATGAAGATGAAGTCATACTGCGCCGGGTGCTGTCGCGCGACGGCAAAAACAAGGCCTATGTCAACGGCCGGCTGAGTACTTCCACCCTTCTGCGGGAACTGGCCTCCTGCCTGGTATCCGTACACGGGCAGCATGCCGGCTACAAACTGCTGCAGAACGATTATCAGCTGACGGTTATAGATGCTTTCGGCGGTCATGCCGAGCTGCTGGCGCAGGTGCAGCAGCACTGCCGCCACTATCAGCAGCTGCGCGGACATTTAAATGAACTGTCCGCCGCCCAGAAGGACGGTGCCCTGCGCTACAAGAGCCTGCGCTACGAAAAGGAACTGCTGGACAAGCTTAATTTAAAACAGGGCGATTATGAGGATTTGATAGCCCGTTTTGACCGCAGCATGCATGCCAGGCAGGTCATGGAATCCTCAGCTCTGGCCCAGGCCTGCCTGGACAGCGATGAGCACAATGTCATCTCCATCCTCGACGCCCGCCGGGCCGATCTGGAAGGCTGCTGCGTGTATGAACCCCGGTTGCGCAAAATCTGCGACATCTTCACCGAGGCCTTAAAAGCCCTGGAAAATGCCCGGCAGGAGCTGGGAGCCTTAAATGACAATCTGCAGCCTGAAAATACTGCCGTCCTAAACGAGCGTCTGGCGCTGTGCCACGATCTGGCCCGCCGCTTCGGGGTGGAGCCGCAGTATCTTTATGAGGTGCAGCAGAGAGTGGAGCAGGAGCTGCACGAATTTTTGTCCCTGCGCGGCCGCATTGAACAGGCCACGGCAGCCGTCAGGGAGGCTCGGGCCCTGTATGAAGAAAGCGCCGGCCGCCTCTCGCAGGCCCGCCTGCAGGCAGCCGCGCGACTGGAAGCGGCAGTATCCGGGATGCTCGCAGATCTGGCCATGCCTGACGGGCGCTTTGCCGTCAAGCTGTGGGTTGAAGAGGGCGTAAAGCCGCGGCTGCAGGGCCGCGATGAAGCCGCCTTTCTGTTCAGTGCCAATCCCGGCCATGAACTGCGGGAACTCTCCGCTGCCGCCTCAGGCGGTGAACTCTCCCGCCTGGCCCTGGCCCTGGAAGCCGTGACTGCCTCGGCAAAATCCACGCCTACCATTGTTTTCGATGAGGTGGACACCGGTATATCCGGGCGTACCGCTTCGGCTGTGGGCCGGTTGCTCAAACAGCTGTCTACCCGGGTGCAGGTCATCACCGTTACCCATCTGCCTCAGGTGGCAGCTGCTGCCGATGCCCAGTATCTGGCCAGCAAGGACAAGCAGGATGACGGCGGGGTGGTGTCCACCCTGCAGCGCCTGGACGCTGAAGGCCGGGTGCAGGAAATAGCCCGCATGATGGGCGGCACGGTGGTTACTGCCGCCACGCTGCAGAGCGCCCGTTCGCTGCTGCACAGTCAGTCCTAAATCAAGGCAAAAAATCCCATGTCTGAAGATATTTTGTTGAGTGAAGCCCGGGTGGGTGACACTGCGGAAATGGCGGCTCTCGAGACCCGCTCTGCGCTCTACGAGCAGCGCACACAGCCCCTGCCTGAGGAAAAAGAACTGGCTCAAATCTGGCAGCAGCGCCTGCATGAGCATTCCCATCTGGTGATTGCCGCCCGCACAGCCGACGGTATGCTGCTGGGTTTTGCTGCCCTGGAGGCGCCTTTTCAGCGCGGTTATCTGCGGGCTTTATATGTGGAGCCGGCTTTCTTCCGCCGCGGCGTGGGGCGCCTGCTGATGGAGGCTGCAGCCCAGCAGGCCCGCCTGCGCGGCGCCAGGGTGCTGCAGCTGGAAGTGGAAAGAAAAAATGAGCGCGCCCAGGCCTTTTACCGCGCCTTGGATTTTTATCCCACTGTCCGTCAGCGGGTGCGCCATCTGCTTCTGCTGCAGAAAACTCTGCACTGATTTTGTGCACAAATAGGCGCCGAGAGCAGTACGCCCGGGGCTGGGTTAGAATCCCGGCCCGGGTTTAGTGCATTTTTGCGCTGCGGTGCCGCCTCCTGGGGCTGCACCTGAAGAATAGTAGTAAGCCCCCGCCTGCAGGTGTGGGGAAGGTCAATTGATTGTAATAGGGAGTTATCATGCTGAAAATTGCCATTATCGGCATCAGCGGCCGCATGGGTCATGCTCTGATCGACTGCATTATGGGTCTGGACGGAGTAAAGCTGATCGGCGGCGTGGATCGCACCACTGCCGGTCTGCCGGCCGGGTTTAATGTGGAAGTAAAAAACAGCCTGGCTGAACTGTCGATTACCCCGGATGTGGCCATAGATTTTACCCGTCCGGAGTGCTCACTGGCGCAGGTTGCCTACGCCGCCGAACATGGAATCTCCTATGTACTCGGTACTACCGGCTTTGATGAGGCCGGTCTGGAGAGCATCAGGGCTGCCGCCAGAAAGATCCCGCTGGTGCAGGCTTCCAATTTCTCAGTGGGCATCAACCTGCTGCTTAATCTGATTGAAAAAACCGCCTCCATTATGCAGGATGCCGATATAGAGATAGTTGAGGCTCATCACCGCTATAAGGTTGATGCTCCCTCCGGCACTGCCATTACCATGGGTGAGGCTGCTGCCGCCGGTCGCGGCGTGGCCCTCAGGGATGTAATGGTCTCCGGCCGCGATGGCATCACCGGTGAGCGCCGCTACGGTACCATAGGCTTTTCCTCCATTCGCGGCGGTGACATTGTAGGTGAGCACACCGTGATGTTCTGCGCCGACGGTGAGCGGGTGGAGCTGGCCCACAAGGCCTCCAGCCGTGCCACCTTTGCCCGCGGCGCTCTGCGTGCCGCCCAGTGGCTGCAGGGCCGCGAGCCTGGCTATTACACCATGCCGCAGGTGCTGGGTCTGTAAGGCCGCAGATCAGGGGAAAAGGAATTTTCCCCTAAAATCAGATCTGCAGACTCAAAAGAGCTTTCCGCATTCCTGACGGGAAGCTTTTTTGCTGTCTGTCGCGCCCGCCTTCGGATCCTGGTGCCGGCGCTGCGGGCAGCCTCCTTTCATTCCCTCCAAAAACAAAACAGGCCGCCCTGCGGCAGCCCGTCCTGAATAAATCAGATTTTTAAATCAGATTTTTCTGATTTTGCTTCTGCGGTTTGATTAGAGCACACCCTGAGAGATCATGGCGTCTGCTACCTTGCGGAAGCCGGCTATGTTGGCACCGAGCACCAGGTTGCCCTCGCAGCCAAACTCCTTGGCGGTCTCGGCGGCAGCTTCATAAATGCCTACCATGATGTTGTGCAGCTTGCCGTCTACTTCCTCAAAGGTCCAGGAAGTCATGCCGGCATTTTGCTCCATCTCCAGCTGAGAGGTGGCCACGCCGCCGGCATTGGCAGCCTTGGCCGGACCATAGGCTATGCCGGACTTTAAGAACTCATTGATGGCGTCAATGGAGGAAGGCATGTTGGCACCCTCGGCTACGCACTTGCAGCCGTTGGCCAGCAGGCACTTGGCATCTTCCAGATTGACTTCGTTCTGGGTAGCGCAGGGGAAGGCGGCATCAACAGGTACGGACCAGACGGCATTGCGGCCGGCCGGGTAATCGGCGCGGGCGGTATATTTGGCGGTGGGAACCAGCTCGGCATAACGGGTCAGCGAGGCACGCTCCACTTCCTTGACCTGTTTTAAGACATCAACCTTGATGCCGGTTTCGTCATAAATCATGCCGCGGGAATCGGAGACGGTAACCGGCAGGGCACCGACCTGATAGAGCTTCTCACAGCAGTAGATGGCCACATTGCCGGCACCGGAGACTGCGCACTTCTTGCCTTCGAGGCTGTCGCCGCGGGCCTTGAGCATCTCCTGGGCAAAGTAGACAGTACCATAGCCGGTGGCTTCGGTACGGGCCAGGGAGCCGCCGTAGTTTAAAGGCTTGCCGGTGAGCACGCCTTCATATTTGGTGGTCAGGCGCTTGTAGGCACCGTACAGATAGCCGATCTCACGGCCGCCTACGCCTATGTCGCCGGCCGGTACGTCTATCACAGCGCCTATATAGCGGTGCAGCTGTACCATGAAGGCCTGGCAGAAGCGCATGACTTCCAGATCAGACTTGCCCTTGGGATCGAAATCAGAGCCGCCCTTGGCGCCGCCTATGGGGGTACCGGTCAGGGAGTTCTTGAAGATCTGCTCAAAGCCCAGGAACTTGAGCACGCCTACATTAACAGTGGGGTGGAAGCGCAGACCGCCCTTGTAGGGACCAATGGCGGAATTGAACTGGACGCGGTAGCCGCGGTTGACCTGAATCTCTCCCTTGTCGTCAACCCACTCCACGCGGAACTGGAAAATACGCTCAGGCTCGACTATACGCTCGAGGATCTTGTTCTTCTGATAAACCGGGCTCTTGTCCAAAGCCGGCTGCAGGGTGGACAGGACTTCCTGGACGGCCTGCAGGAATTCAGGTTGCTCGGGATAACGGGCTTTTAAATCGTCAAAAACCTGCTGCGAGTAAGACATGTTTTAATCTCCTAAAGTGATCCTAAAGTGTAACGCCTCAAATTTAAGCTTATGACAATTTACACTTTTATAGTGCAAATTGTAAGAAAAAGGCGCATTTAATTAAATTTAGGGGCGTTTATGCATCATTGTGGTACGCAAAACAGGCGATTTGCACCCAATCAGTGCCAAAATGCGCATTTGCGTTTCACGCAGACGAACCAAAACAGATCACATTGTGAAGTTGTATAAATTGATTATTTATACTTATATGCAGGCGAATAAGAAGAAAGTGGAGGGAGTAAAAATTTTTTATTTAATGATAAAGTATTAAAAATTGTCAAGCAGCAGCGGCTGGAGACGATTGCAAAGTTTGGGCAGGATCCCAATTTTACAATTTTTTCTGCCTGAAAAATGCCAAAACAGGCAGGTGTGCGGACAGAAGTTCTGACCTGCCGGACCTGTTGCATGGCCTGTACGGCGGTGCAGTCAGTGCAAAGCCTGGGTGATGTCTGAGGAGCCTGACGGGGTCTGGCCTGAAGAAAACGAAAAATCAGGTAGCTGACGAAAGTTTGACGAAAAAATGGGAAAAAGAGAAAGGAAGGAGTTCTGGCGGACAGAGTGAGATTCGAACTCACGGAGGCCGTAAAGCCTCGACGGTTTTCAAGACCGTTGCATTAAACCGCTCTGCCATCTGTCCGGCGAACGCAGGCAGATTATAATGATTTGCCGGCATTTTGCAAGCAAAAATTTGCTGCAGCCCGCAGATTGTGGAAAAGTCAGGCAGAATCAAGGCTGTGTCGGGTGAGGAGGGGCAGGGTACAGAGATCCCGGCTTGGGGCTTTCCCTGCTGTTTGGCCGCAGGTTGGGGCCTGATTTTCGGGGGAGAGGATTTTTCTGATTTTGCTCAAAAAATGAGGACAAAATCAGGAAAAAAGCCCTTATTGCTGCGATTTTCGGGCGTTTTCTGCTTGTGGATCGCCCCTGCTGCTGATAGAATGAAGGCGTCTTGCAGCAAGCGTATCCGACTTATCTGCAGGATTGAACAACAGCGCCCGGCCGATGTCCGGCGGCACTGTTTGTCTGACAATCAGGTGGAACTTTGAAGAGGCCCCGGAACAGGGGCTTTTTTTATGGCAAATTAACAGTTTAGAGGTATTAATGGCAGGAACAATAGAGGATAAGATCTCTGTGATAGTCTCACCGCTCATCACGTCAATGGGCGCACAGCTGTGGGGTATCAGATACCACGGCGGGCACGACCGGGCGAAACTGCAGATCTTCATTGACAGAGAAGATGGAGTGGATGCAGATCTGTGCGGGGACATTACCGCCTTGATCTCTCCTGCTCTCGATGCTGCTGATTTGATTGCTCCGGCTTATATCCTGGAGGTGTCTTCACCTGGTCTGGACAGAATTTTATTTACCAAAGAGCAGGCGGCAGCATATGTAGGCAGTGAGGTAAAGGCTGAGCTGCGCATTCCGATGCTGGGCAGACGCAAATTCAACGGCGTACTGGGAGAATTTTCCGAGGACGGTAACTTCACCATCACGGACAAACTTTCAGGTGAGGTCAAGCTTGCTTTTGAGAACGTGGCCCTGATGCGCCTTGTCCCGGTTTTTGAGAAACCAGTAAAACCCCACGGCGCAGCAGTAAAGAGGAATTAACAATGGGCAAGGAAATTATTGCAATCGCCGAAGCGCTGTCCAATGAGCGCGCCATACCACGCGAGAAAATTTTTGAGGCCTTGGAGCAGGCGCTGGCCACTGCCACCAAGAAGAAATATCCGGTTGAAATAGCCGTACGGGTCACTATAGATCCCAAGGAAGGCTCCTATCGCACCTTCAGGCGCTGGACTGTGGTGGACAACAGCGGTCCGCTGGAAAATCCGGCCACCGAGGTTTCCCTGGAGGCCGCTCAGATCGATCATCCTGAGATCCAAAGCGGTGACATCCTCGAGGAGGAAATCCCTTCCGTAGCCTTTGACCGCATCACCATACAGACGGCCAAGCAGGTGCTGTCGCAGAAGGTCAAGGATGCAGAGCGCGAACAGATCATAGCCGAACACCGGCAGATGCTCGGGCACGTGGTCAATGCCACGGTCAAGAAGCAGGGCCGTGATTTCCTGGTGCTGGATCTGGGCAACAATGCCGAGGCTGTACTGCGCCGCGAGCAGATTATTCCGCATGAAACTTTCGGACGCGGCGACCGCATCAAGGTGCTGCTCTCCGACATCAGAACAGACAGCAAGGGCGCCCAGCTGATCTGCTCGCGCACCTCCCCTGAGTTCTTAAAGGAACTCTTTGCCATAGAAGTGCCGGAGATAGGTGAGGACGTAATTGAGATCATGGGGGTGGCCCGCGATCCCGGTTCCCGTGCCAAGATTGCCGTACGCAGCCGTGACAAGCGCATTGATCCGCGCGGTGCCTGCATAGGCATGCGCGGCTCCCGTGTTATGGCCGTGTCCAATGAGCTCTCCGGCGAAAAAATTGATGTGGTGCTCTGGGATGAGAATCTGGCTCAGTACGTGACCAATGCCATGGAGCCGGCCGAGGTTTCCCGCATCATCATCAACGAGGACAGCCACTCCATTGACGTGGCGGTGGAAGATGAAAATCTGGCCCTGGCCATAGGCAGAAACGGTCAGAACGTGCGTCTGGCCTCACAGCTGCTGGGATGGAACCTGCGGGTCAAGACCAACAGCGCCATGGAGGAGGATCTCAAGGCCGAGCTGGACAAGACCGTCAAGCTGTTCATGGACAACCTCAACATAGACGAGGAATTTGCTTCCGTACTGGCTGATGCCGGTTTTACCTCCCTGGACGAAATTGCCTATGTGCCGCCTGAGGAGTTCAGCTTCATTGAAGGCCTGGAGCCGGAGATGATCGATCAGCTGCAGGAAAATGCCCGCGTCGCCCTGGAAGAGCAGGATCAAAAGATCGTGCAGCAGGGCATCACCGCCCTGTGCGCGCTGCCGGGCATTGATGAAGAGCTGGCCAAGCAACTCTTTGCCCGCGGCATAGGGGAGCCGGAGCAGCTGGCTGAGCAGGCTGTGGACGACCTGGAAGGTATTGAGGGCCTTGATGAGAAGAAGGCTGGGGAAATTATCATGGCAGCACGTGACAAGTGCTGGTTCAACAAGTAGAAGGGGGGATGCTTATGTCTGACAACAATAAGGCTGCTCCTAAACGCATGTCTCTGCATAAGAAGACCCACAGCACTTTGACGCTGCCGGGCAATGCCGGCCGCTCCAAGGTGGTTAAGGTCGAGGTTCGCAAGAGCAAGGTTTTCGATCAAAAAGAAATAGCTGCCCGCAAGGCCAAAGAGGCTGAAGAAAAGAAACGCCAGGAAGCCGAGCGTCTGGCCCGGGAGGAAGAAGCCCGCCTGCGCCGCGAACAGGAGCAGAAGGCTCTTGAGGAAAAGAAGCGTCAGGAAGAAGAAAAGAAACGCCAGGAAGAAGAAGCCAAACGCCGTGCCGCCGAGGCCCGCAGCAAGGCTGACAGCAAGAAAGATGACAGCCTGGCCCGCGATGAGCTGAAGCGGCAGCAGGAACTGCAGCAGCAGAAGAAACTGCAGCAGGAAGAAGCCGAGCAGGCCGAGCGCAACCGCCGCATGGCTGAGGAAAACGAAGCACGCTGGGCCAAAGAAGAGGCTGATCGCAAGCGTGCCGAAGAGGAAGCCCTCAACAGCTCTTCTGCTTCCAGATATGTGCGCGAGGCTGAAGAGCAGCAGGAACGCGAGGCTGAAAACCGCGGCCGCCACCGCACTCCGGCAGATCGCCGTCAGGGCGGACGCAGACGCGATGAGCAGGATACTGCCCAGGGCGGACGCCAGAACAGGCAGAAGGGCAAGAATGCCCGCAATACCAAGGGAGCCGCCAAGCTCAATCAGCAGCAGCACGGCTTCAACCGTCCGGCCGCTCCGGTCAGCCGGGATGTGGTTCTCGGCGAAACCATTACCGTGGCTGAACTGGCCCAGAAGATGGCCGTCAAGTCCGCTGAGGTGATCAAGACCCTGATGAAGCTCGGCGAAATGGTGACCATCAATCAGGTCATCGATCAGGCCACCGCCCAGGTGGTAGCCGAGGAAATGGGCCACAAGGTCATACTGCGTAAGGAAAATGAGCTGGAAGAAGAGCTGCTGGCAGATCGCCGCACTGAGGCTCTGGCCGAGCCGCGTGCTCCGGTGGTGACCATCATGGGTCACGTCGATCACGGCAAGACCTCACTGCTGGACTACATCCGCAAATCCAAGGTAGCAGCAGGCGAAGCCGGCGGTATTACTCAGCGCATTGGTGCTTATCACGTGGAGACCCGCGGTACCGGTATTACCTTCCTGGATACTCCGGGCCACGCTGCCTTTACCGCCATGCGCGCCCGCGGTGCCCAGGTCACCGATATTGTGGTGCTGGTGGTGGCTGCCGACGACGGTGTGATGCCGCAGACCATAGAAGCCATTCAACACGCCCAGGCCGCCAAGGTGCCGCTTATTGTGGCCATCAACAAGATTGACAAGCCTGGTGCCGATCCCAACCGCGTGATTCAGGAGCTCATCACCCACAGTGTGATCCCCGAGAGCATGGGCGGCGATACTCAGTTTGTGGAAGTATCAGCCAAGACCGGCCAGGGCGTGGATGATCTGCTCGAGGCCATTTTGCTGCAGGCTGAAGTACTGGAGCTCAAGGCCGTGCATCAGGGTATGGCCGGCGGCGTGGTCATTGAATCCCGCCTCGACAAGGGACGCGGTCCGGTAGCCACCGTGCTGGTGCGTGAAGGCACGCTGCACAAGGGCGATGTAGTGCTGTGCGGTCTGGAGTACGGCCGTGTCAGAGCCCTGCGCAATGAAAAGGGCCAGAATTTGAACGAAGCCGGTCCTTCCGTGCCGGTGGAGATCTACGGTCTGTCCGGTGTACCTGATGCCGGTGATGAAGTGACCGTGGTGCGCGATGAGAAGAAGGCCAGGGAAGTGGCTCTGTTCCGTCAGGGCAAGTTCCGCGAACTGAAGATCGCCAGACAGCAGAAGGCCAAGCTGGAGAACATGTTCAAGGACAACAGTGCCTCCGAGCTCAATGTGGTGCTCAAGTGCGACACTCAGGGCTCTGTGGAAGCCATATCCGATGCCCTCAACAAGCTGGCCACCGATGAAGTCAAGGTCTCCATCGTGGGCTCCGGTGTAGGCGGTATCACTGAAACCGATGCCACCCTCGCCGCTGCCTCCAGCGCCATCATCATAGGCTTCAACGTGCGTGCCGACGGTCCGGCCCGCCGGGTGATTGAGACCGAGGGGGTGGATCTGCACTACTACAGCGTGATCTATGACCTCATTGATGACGTCAGACAGGCTATGAGCGGTATGCTCAAGGCTGAGGTACGTCAGGAGATCATCGGTCTGGCTGAAGTGCGCAATGTCTTCCGTCATCCCAAGTTCGGCTCCATTGCCGGCTGTATGGTCACCGAAGGTGTGGTCAAGCGTTCAGCCCCCATCCGCGTGCTGCGTGAAAACGTGGTCATCTTTGAGGGTGAGCTCGACAGCCTGCGCCGCTTCAAGGACGACGTGGCCGAGGTCAAGTCCGGTACCGAGTGCGGCATTGGTGTGAAGAACTATCAGGATGTGCGCGTAGGCGATCAGATAGAAGTGTTTGAGAACATTGAGATCAAGCGTACGCTGTAGGATCTCCTGTTCTCAGCTGCCTGCCGTGCCCCTGCGGGGGCACGTGCAGGTTAATCCGTAAGATATTGATCAGCCCCGGTACTGCTTTGCTGCTGCCGGGGTTTTTTGGAAAAAGTTATGCCCAAAAATTATGGACGCAATGAGCGCGTGGCTGCGCTGATGCTGCAGGAGACTGCACGCATTCTGCAGCATGAGCTCAAGGATCCGCGCGTGCGCAGTGCCACGGTGACTGAAGTCACGGTAAGTCCAGATCTGCGCAATGCCAAAATCTATGTATCCTCGCTGCTGGACAATCCGGAGGCAGCCGCAGATCTTACTGCCGGGCTGCAGAGTGCCGCCGGCTTTATCCGCAGTACTCTGGCCTCCCGCCTGAAGCTGCGCTACATGCCGGCTCTGACTTTTGAGTATGACCGGCTGCAGACTGATGCCATGAAGCTGGATGCTCTGATCGCCCAGGGACTGGGTGACGAGGCCGCAGATGAAGAGCAGGAAGCAGACAGTGCTGCCCAGGCGCCTGCGGCAGAGCCTGCCCGGCCGGCCGAAGACTGATCACAAACTGCCGCCCCGGCTCTGATCTTAGCGGCTGCGGGCGGCAGTCCGCCGGCTGCTTTCTTCTTTTCTTCCTTTTTTCGCTCTTTTTTCTTTGGTTTTTGTGGTCTGCCCAGGCTCAGGCCGGCTATATATCCTCCACGCCCTGCAGGCAGTGGATCCCTCCACAGGCAGGTAAGGCGGGCCCGGCCGCAGATCCTGCTGCAGGCGGCTTTTTATACAGCAGGTGAGGTGCAATCATGGATCTTGATTTGTTTATGTACTATCCCGCCAGTCATGTCATTGACGGCGGGGTGCACTGTCTTACCGTCAAAACCACAGCTGAAAATATAGGCATTTCCACCGAGGGAGCCACCCTGGACGAAGCTGTAGCCGAAGCTCAGGGCGTGCTTTATTCCATGGCAACTTTATGCCTGGCCCACAAAGAGCCGGCACCGGCGGCGGGAGTTAAAACCTCTTCAGATGTGATTGTCAGAATGCCGGCGGATTATGCCCTGAAATGCCTGCTGCGCACGCTCATGCTGAAAAACAAAATTTCCATGTCAGAGCTGGCCCGTCGTCTGGGATTTAAGAGGCCGCAGCAGGCTTTCAACATGCTGACCTTTGAGCACGCCACCTCGCTGGATAAGCCCTTAATTTCCCGATTTGATCTCAACTTGATATGAGCTCCCCCTCACAATCTT
>CAYRIZ010000027.1:0-28289 GCA_964424565.1 uncultured Enterobacterales bacterium | reverse complement strand
TGAGGATGAACCGGAAGCCTAGATGAAACCATTGTCGCCGCGATCTTGGAGAAACCATTGTCGCCGCGATCTTGGAGACAGAGAGGTTGGTGGATGCTACAAGACTCGAACTTGTGACCCCCTGCTTGTAAGGCAGGTGCTCTAACCAACTGAGCTAAGCATCCACAGATGGTGGGTCGTGAGGGGATCGAACCCGCGACCAATGGATTAAGAGTCCACTGCTCTACCAGCTGAGCTAACGACCCATCTTAAGGATTGTTTTGAAGGCATGGTGGGTCGTGAGGGGATCGAACCCGCGACCAATGGATTAAGAGTCCACTGCTCTACCAGCTGAGCTAACGACCCATACTGACTTCAAAACCGACACACTGCGCAGCTTCCGCTGGGTTGTGAGGGAATCGAACCCTCGACCAACGGATTAAAAGTCCGCTGCTCTACCGACTGAGCTAACAACCCGTTCAGCGGTGTCTTGCAGTGTTGCTCGACGGATGCGTATTTTACAGTCTTTTGACTGCAATGCAAGCCCTTTTAAACAAAATTTTTGAAATTTTTTAGGCAGGCAGTAAAAAAGCGCATATTTATGCGCTTTTCCAGAGATCCTGCTGAGGGCGGTCAGTGCTGACGGGCCAGCTCAGCGCGGGCCATGTTGGCTGAAGTATCAGCAGGATAAGTGCTGATCACCAGATTGAAGTAGCGTACGGCCTTTTCCTCTTCTCCCTTGCTGCGGCTGATCAGCCCCAGTTTGTAGAGAGCATCGGGACGCTTGGTGGACTGCGTAAAGCGGGCCACATTCAAAAAGCTTACCCGGGCATCATCAAGCTGATTTTGCCTGTACTGTACCTGACCCAGCCAGTACCAGGCATTGGGTGTCAGGGTATTGTCCGGATAAGTGGTCACATAGGCCCTGAAGGCCAGGGCGGCGCCGGCAAAATCATTGGCCGTAACCCTGGCATAGGCGGCGTCATAGGCAGCCTGTGCTTCTGCAGTCACAGCCTTCAGGGGAGGAGGCGCGGCCGGGGAAACAGCCGGAGCCGGGGCAGGAGCCGGAGCTGCAGTCACAGCCGGGGCCGGGGCTGGTGCCGGAGCAGTGGTCACTGCCGGAGCGGGGGCCGGTGCCGGAGCGGTGGTCACTGCCGGAGCAGGGGCTGCAGCCGCAGAGCTGCAGTCACAGCCGGGGCCGGGGCTGGTGCCGGAGCAGTGGTCACTGCCGGAGCGGGGGCCGGTGCCGGAGCGGTGGTCACTGCCGGAGCAGGGGCTGCAGCCGCAGAGCTGCCCTGTCTTAAGTCAAAACGCAAAGTCTCCAGCTCCCCGCGCAGCACAGCCAGTTCTGCCCGCAGCTGGGCCATTTCATTCTGCAGCTGCAGCATGGTGCGCTGCTGGGCATTGAGCTGTACCTGCAGATCGCTTTCACTGGCTGCAGCCGGCAGCAGCAGTGCCGGCCAGGTCAGCAGCACCCACAGTGCTGCAAGTTTGATCTTATGCATATAAACCCTAATAATTTATCACTGCACGGCGGTTTTTGACCCAGGAGGCCTCGGAGTGACCGGGATCCACAGGTTTTTCCTCACCGTAGCTTACAATAGACAGCTGATTGACATTAACTCCCAGGTTCTGCATATAGCGGGCCACTGAACGGGCACGGCGCTCACCTAAGGCTATATTGTATTCCGGGGTGCCGCGCTCATCGGTATGACCTTCAATAATGATGCGGGAATCAGGATTGTCGCGCAGATACTGGGCATGGGCCTGCATCACTCCCACATACTGTTCCTGAATCAAATCGCTGTCATAGTTGAAGTAAATGGTATTGTTCTCGCGCAGGGCGGCGGTGGCGGCATGGGGATTGTAATACTCCGGAGCATTGGGATTGCCCACGGTCAGGGCACCGTCAGTGTTGTCCACCCCTACAGGCACATCCTGCCCCCAGCCGTCCGGACTGCCGTCCGTGACCAGGGTGGAATAAGAGGGCTCCTGCTGATAGGAGCTGTCACTGCTGGTGGAGCAGGCGCTTAAATTGACCAGCGCCGCGGCACACATTACTGCAAATAAAGACTGTTTAATCATGGTTTACTGCCTGCTTTTTACTTCTCTGTGATGGGTCCCCAGGCCGGTGCACTGACCTCGCCTGATGTGGAAGGTAAATTGGCCTTAAAACGACCATCGGCCGACACCAGGGCCAGGCCTTTGCGGCCCTGATAGACCGTACTGTAGATAATCATGGAACCGTTGGGAGCCACACTGGGGCTTTCATCCAGAGTGGAGGTGGTCAGCATGTATATACTGCCGTCGGCATCCATACGGGCCACGCGGTAACCGTTTTGATTGGTGATCACCACCAGGGCATCGGAGCCGGGAATGGCCCGGGCGGAGAGGTTCATCCTGCCCTGATAGGTCACCCTTTCGGATTTGCGGGTGGCAAAATCAAAGCGGTAAATCTGCGCCCCGCCGCCGCGCTCGGAGGTAAAGTACAGCGCCTGACTGTCGGCAGACCAGGTGGGCTCGGTATCTATGGCCGGATTGGCGGTGACGCGCACCAGCTGCTGCGCAGTCAGATCATAGTAATAAATATCAGGCTGTCCGCCTTCATAGGACAGGGTCATGGCAATCTTGGTACCGTCTGGAGACCAGCTCGGGGAGCTGTTCATGCCCGGATAGGAGGCCAGCTTGATGCGCTCGCGGGTGCGGATGTCCTGTATGAAGATGGCCGGAATGCGGCGCTCAAAGCTCACATAGGCCAGCCTGGTGCCGTCCGGGGACCAGGACGGGGTCATGATGGGCTGAGTGGACTTTAAAACAGGCACTTCATTGTAGCCGTCATAATCTGCCGTCATCAGCTGATAAGGATAAGGCTCGCCGGGCTTGTAGACCACATAGGCTATACGGGTGCGGAAGGCGCCGGGCTGACCGGTTAAATGCTGATAAACCCGATCTGAGACCCGGTGGGCGGCCTGGCGCATGGTGGACAGCCCGGAGGGGCCGCGGTAGTGGGCCAGCACCTGCCCCTGCTGCGCTCCCCGCAGCCCTATTAGCTGAAATTCCACCTGATAGGCACTGCCTTCAGGATAAACCCGGCCGCAGACCACGGCTTCAGCCGGGCTGCCGGCAAAGGCTGCCGGATTTACCGTACCGCCGCTTAAGGCATCGGCAGGAATCTGGCTCTGGGCCAGCGGGGAAAATTTGCCTGAGCGCATCAAATCAGCGCTGACCACAGCTGCTATATCAGTCCCCAGATCGGAGGGCTGCTCAAAGGGCAGTACGGCTATGCGCCGCCCTTCATTGATGCCTCCGGTGATCTCAATCTGCAGGACGGCTCCGGCTGAGAAGGCTGTGCACAGCAGCACGGCCGCTGTAAATAATCTTTTGATAATGTGCATAATCTTCCTTAAATCACTGTTGAATTTTTATTATACGGGTTTCACAGCCGGGGAATCATGGTGATCTCCAAACTGCTGCAGTCCGGACACTGGGCCGGCGGACGCGGCAGCATGCCTATCAGCCGCAGCGTGCCCAGAGCCGAGGCACAGACCGCGGCATCACCCTGACATTTTTCATTGCTGATCATGCCCTGACTGTCCACATTCAGGGTCACCACCACCCTTCTGCCGTTCATGGACGGATCTATGTGCCAATTTTGTTCAATCAGCTGCCTGACCTTGGTGCCGTATTCCTGGCTGATCCCAGTCCCTGCTCCGGTGCCGCTGCCGCCGGCCACGCCGTCAGCAGTGCCCAGCAGGGCATCTTCCAGCTCCCGGGCCGCAGCTTCGGCCCTGGCTCTGGCCTCAGCCTCTGCCTTAGCCTTGGCTTCTGCTGCCGCTTTGGCTTTGGCTTCAGCTTCCGCCTTGGCTTTGGCTTCAGCTTCTGCCTTGGCTTTGGCTTCAGCTTCTGCCTTGGCTTTGGCTTCAGCCTCTGCTTTGGCTTTAGCTTCAGCCTCTGCTTTGGCTTTAGCTCTGGCCTCAGCTTCCGCTTTGGCTTTGGCCCTGGCCTCAGCTTCCGCTTTGGCCTTGGCTTCAGCTTCCTGCTTTTTCTTTAAAGCCAGTGCCGCCTGCCTTTTCTGCTCCTGTTCCTGCTGGGCGGCTACCTTGCGGGCCAGTTCCTGCTGCGCCTGTTCCCGCTGGGCGGCTCTGGCGGCGGCTTCAGCTTCGGCTGCGGCAGCGGCACTCTGCTCTTCCTTTACTGCTGCCGGCGGCTGGGCGGAGGCCCGGCCTGTTTCCCTGCCGGCGGCCGGCGGCGTGACTATGACGGCATGCATGATCTGCCCTGCCTCATCGGCCGGCCGCTCTGGTTTGTCCAGAGAAACATTGATCACCAGTGCCGCCAGCACGGCAGCATGCAGCGCCAGAGCCGCGGCAAAAGCCATACCGGTATTAATCTTCACGGCACCTCCCTTCAGGACAGAGGTTCGGTCACCAGACCTACAGACTGCACCCCGCCCTGCTTTAAGGCGTTCATCAGCTGTATCACCGCATCATAGGAGACCTGGGCATCACCCTGCACCACTACCGGCCGGTGCGGATCGCGGCGCAGTTCTTCGGCGGCATAGCGGCTGATGGCCTCGAGATCGGGGACCTTGACTGACTGCTGATCTACAGTGATAAAGTACTGTCCGGCCCGATCCACCGTGGCAATGATGGGCGTCTGCTGATCGGCATTCATGCTTTCGGCCTCAGCCTGCGGCAGATCCACCGTCACGCCCTGCATCACCACCGGAGCGGTGGCAATAAAGATCACCAGCAGCACCAGCATGACATCTATATACGGCACCACATTGATCTCAGCTACCGTACGGGCTTTGCGTCTGGTTCGCATCTGCATGGCAAAGATCCTTCCCTGTTACCTGCTGTTGTTGTCCGTATTCCCGTATTTGGAGCCGGCGGCATCCGGGGTAATGAAATGCGGAGCGGCGGCCGCGCCGGCCTCGGGACTGCGCCCTGGCTGATCATAAAAAGACGGAGCCTGTGGTATGGACGCCCCCGCGCCGAACAGGGGAGAGCGCCCCGGTGCGGCGGCGGCAGTCTGATGCGGCTGAGTCTGCCGGGGAGCGGCGGCCTGCGGGGCCGGCTGACGCACCGGCTGCGGCTGTGCAGCCGCTCTGCTCTGCTGCATTTGTGAGCGTATGGTGACCAGCCGGCGGTTTAGGATGGTGGCAAACTCATCCATGAAATTCAAATAGCGGTTTTCCAGGGCTTCCACGTGGGCTACAAAGCGATTGTAGAACATCACTGCCGGAATGGCGGCAAACAGGCCCATGGCCGTGGCGATCAGGGCTTCGGCTATGGGCGGGGCCACCATGGAGAGAGTGGCATTTTTCACCGCCGCCAGGGACACAAAGGCATGCATAATGCCCCATACGGTGCCGAACAGTCCTATATAGGGGGAGATGGAGCCTATGGTAGCCAGGGTGGTCAGATTGCTCTCCAGACTTTCCACCTCACGCGAGGAGGCCACCTTCATCTGCCTGTAGGTGCCGTCCATCACCACTTCCTGATCGGCCGGTCCCGAGTTGACCAGACGCACAAATTCCTTAAAGCCGGCGGTATAGATCACTTCCATACCCACCAGGCTCTGCTGCCTTTTGACGCACTCCTGATAGAGGCTGTTCAAATCTATGCCGGACCAGAACTTATCCTCAAATTCATCAGCCCGGCGCCGGCCGGTTTTGTAGACGCTGCTGCGCTGTATGATAATGGTCCAGGAGAGTATGGAAAGCAGCAGCAGAAAAGCCATGACCAGCTGCACCAGCAGACTGGCATTGAGTATCAGCTCGCCAAAGGACAGGGAGCCTGCAGCCTGATCCATAGTTATTCCCCGCTGACATAAGGTGCCATGGTCTGCAGCGTCTGCTCCGGCAGCGGCAGCAACGTGCCTTTGTCTATATTGATATAGGCAATCTCGCAGGTCATTTCAAACACCACCTGCCCTGCTTCATTTTTCACCTGCTGCAGAAACTCTATGGCCACCCGGCGCAGCTTCTGCGGTACGCAGGTAATGGTCAGCAGATCATTGAGGCGGGCCGGACGCTTGAAGCGGGCCTCCATTTTGGCAATGACAAACCCCTGCCGCCTGCCCAGCAGTTCCTGCTGATCAAACCCCAGAGTGCGGATGAAATCGCTGCGGGCTCTTTCGCAGAACTTTAAATAATTGGCATGATAGACTATGCCGCCGGCATCTGTATCTTCATAATAAACTCTGGCCTGTATGGAAAATTCCTGTGACATATCCGCCTGTCCTGTTGTTTCTTGTTGAATGATTAATCCCCGTCTGCCGCGGCCGTACCCGGCTGCTGCAGTCCGAATTTGCCGTAGGCCCGGCGGGTGGCCACCCGCCCGGTACGGGTACGCTGCACAAAGCCCTGCTGTATAAGATAGGGCTCCACCACATTTTCCAGGGTATCGCGCTCATAGCCCAGCGAGGCGGCCAGGCTTTCAATACCCACCGGCCCGCCGTTGAAATCATAAATCATGGAGCGCAGATACTGCCGGTCAAAGTCATCAAAACCGTCTTCATCTATCTTCTGCAGGGCCAGGGCTTCCCGGGCCGTCTGCAGATCTATGCTGCCGGTGCCGCGCACCTCGGCATAATCGCGCACCCGGCGCAGCAGGCGGTTGGCTATACGCGGCGTACCGCGGGAGCGGGAGGCAATTTCCATGGCCCCGGCATGGTCAATTTTTACTTTGAGTTTGGAAGCACTGGCCGTAATGATCAGCTCCAGTTCCTCCGGAGTGTAGAAGCGCAGCTGCAGGATGATGCCGAAACGGGCGCGCAGCGGTGAAGTCAGGGTGCCGGCGCGGGTGGTGGCTCCGATCAGGGTAAAGGGCTGCAGCGAAATCTTAATGGAGCGGGCCGAGGGTCCCTCACCGGTCAGGATGTCCACCTGAAAGTCTTCCATGGCCGGATACATGAATTCCTCTATCACCGGCGACAGACGGTGGATCTCATCTATAAAGATCACGTCCCTGTTCTGCAGATTGGTCAGCAGGGCTGCCGCATCGCCCTTTTTCTCCAGGGCCGGGCCCGAGGTGGAGGAAATACCCACCCCCAGCTCATTGGCTATGATATTGGCCAGCGTGGTCTTGCCCAGACCGGGAGGTCCGAAGATCAGCACATGATCCAAAGCCTCCCCGCGCCTTCTGGCCGCCTGCAGGGCTATTTCCAGCTGTGCCTTGACATCTTCCTGACCTATATAGTCGCGCAGTCTTTTGGGACGCAGCGCTCTGTCTTCAGCCGAGCCGCTGCCGCCCAGCTCAGCCTCCAGCTCCTCTGCTGTGGCCTCGGGGCGGGAGACGGGATTGATCTGCACGCTCAAATTATCGGCAATAATGCCGCCGTGTTCTCCGGCCATCACCCTCTCCTCTGATTCTTGTTATTTTTGCTGCCTATGTAGGAAAGCGCCGCCATGATGATCTGCTTGGTATCCATGCCTTCCTGTACTACGGCATTGACATAGTCCACGGCCAGATTTTCGCGGTACCCCAGGCCGATGAGGGCCGACACCGCCTCATCCACGGCCAGGAGCTGATTTACCGGGGCGCTTGGCTGCGTGCCGGGGAGATCCTGCGGCAGCTGCAGCTGACTTAAGCGATCCTTGAGCTCCACGATCAGGCGTTCGGCTGTTTTGCGCCCTATGCCGGGCACGGTGGAAATTAATTTGACGTTCTCCGAGCGCACTGCCGCGGCCAGATCGGCCGGGCTGAGCGTGGAAATGACTGCCAGGGCCGTGCGGGCACCTATGCCGCTGACCTTGAGCAGCGCGCGGAACATGCTGCGCTCCTCCAGCTCGGCAAAGCCGAACAGCAGCTCGGCATCCTCACGCACTACGTGGTGCAGGTACAAAAAGGCATTGTCCCCTATACTCAAAGCGTCCAGGGTGCGGGCCGGCAGCTCAATTTCATAGCCTATGCCTCCGGCCTCAATCAGGGCGCAGAAACCATCCAGGCGCAGCACCCTGCCGTTTATGCTTCCGTACATAAAAAATCTCCTTAAGCCTGCCTGATTATACAGTGAATGCAGACCACTGCGGGATCCTGCCCGCAAATCAGCCGCGGCGGTAGCGGCCGTGCACCGAGGAGCCCAGGCCCACCCGGCCGCCCATGGCCCTGACCACGCGGTAGGTATAGGCATGACAGACGGCACAGGCCAGGGCATCGGCCGCATCAGTCTGCGGCGTTCCGTTGAGGCTCAGGATATGCTGTACCATGTACTGCACCTGACTTTTCTCGGCCATGCCGTAGCCCACCACTGCCTGTTTGATCTGCATGGGAGTGTATTCAAACACCTCCATGCCGGCATTGGCGCAGGCCACTATGGCCGCTCCGCGGGCCTGGGCCAGTTTGACTGTGGACTGTACATTTTTGGCCAGAAAGGTTTCCTCTATGGCCAGCACCTGCGGCTTGAACTGCTCAATCAGCACACTGAGGGCTTCATAAATGGTTTTCAGACGCTGCGCTATGGCTCCGGTACCGGCATTGATGCAGCCTGAGCCCAGATAACTGAGGGCACTGCCCCGGCTGAGGATCACGCCGTAACCGGTGATGCGTGAACCTGGATCTATGCCTAAAACTATTTCAGCCATGATCTGCATCAAATCTGAGAAAACTGTGGAAAAAGAAGAAGGTGGTGCGGCGGGATCGACATAAGCTGGTGCTGCCTGAGGGACTCGAACCCTCGACCTATTGATTACGAATCAATTGCTCTACCAACTGAGCCAAAGCAGCACGCGGGGCCTATTTTACAGTAAACTACGTGAAATTCAAATAGTCCCCTGTTGATCGATCTGCGGAGCTGAGCATGCTTGAAGCCTATCGTCCTATTTTATATGCCCTGTCACTGTTCATCGCCCTGTGGGCCCAGGCTCTGCTGTCCAATCCCCGGCCGCCGCAGGGGCTGGAACTGCTGATAATGGGAGTGGGCTCCCTGTATCTGCTGCTGGGGGCGGTGCAGAGTTTCCGCCGCCGGGCCCGGCTGACGGGTATATTCCTGCTGTGCTGCGTGCTGCTGCCGCCGGGTTTTTACCTGGAAATGGCGCTGCTGCAGAGCAGTGAGAGCTTCCTGCCGGAGAGGCTGGGCGCCGTATATACAGTTTACAATGTGTTTCGTTATCTCTTTTTGATCTGCGCCTTTCTGGCTGTGCTCAAAATGTTTTTGGCCGCCCTGGGACGTTTTGCCTCAGAGGAGCCGGATCGGCGCTGATCCCGGGCTCTTACAGGCTGATGCCGCAGTAGATCCACAGCAGCACCACGCCTACGGCAGAGAGCACAGTCAGCGGCATGGGCAGTTTAAACAAAGCCCCGAGCAGAGCCGCGGCAGTACCGGCAGCCGCCGCCTGCATATGGCCGGGCACGGAGTAGAAAATCCCCGGAAACACCAGCGCCGTCAGCGCACAGAAGGGGATGAGATCGAGAAAACGCCTAAAATAAGGGCTTAATCTTAATTTGGATATAAACAAAGCCGGCACCACCCGCGGCAGGAAGGACACCAGGCACATGCCTATGATGATCAGCAGATAATTGCGCTCTTCCATCCTTATTTCTCCTTTACCTCTCCTTCTCCGGCGTCACCGGCAGCAGCCGGGGCCTGATCTGCTGCACTGCCGGGCACATCATGAATCAGCGCCGCCCCCAGAGCGGCACAGCCCAGGGTGCTGATGACCACCGCCCAGCTGCCGTCGAAAAGGGTGCTGAGCAGGGTATTGCACAGGGCGCACATGATCACCAGCAGGCCTATTTTCAGATTGCGCCGGCAGCCGGGGAAAACTATGGCTATAAACAGCGCATACAGGGCAATACCCAGGGCGGCAGCCACCCACTGCGGCAGCAGGCTGTGGGCAGCCACGCCTATGACGGCGCCACAAAACCAGCTACTGTAGGTCAGCGTAATGATGCCGGCCAGATAGGACACTCGGGCCAGGCGGCTGTCGGCTGTGGTAAAGATCGCAAAGGTTTCATCCACCACAAAGAATGAACCGGCTATTCTGCCGGCTGTGCCCAGGGCGGGCAGGCGGTTGAAGATGCAGGCCGACATGATGAAATAGCGGAAATTGATCAAAAAGGTGGCTATCAATATGGCAGCCAGGGAAGCTCCCTGGGCGGTCATGCTCACTCCCAGCACCTGCCCTGAGCCTGAATAGACCATAAGAGACATCAGACAGGTCTCCAGCGGGGAAAAACCTGCTTCCAGGGCGGCCACGCCGTAGGCTATGCCCACCGGAATATAACCAAATACCACCGGAATGCCGTGACGCATGCCGGTAAAAAACAATCCTGCAGCTGACACTTTGAAACCTCTGTTTTGCCAAAGACGCATTAGTCTATCACTGCCGCTTGGGTGTAAAATTGACCTGGTATAAAAATTTTGCACCATTACAGCGTACCACGCACTAAAACAATGCGCTGTTTGCTGAAAAATGGGGCTGTATCTTGCACAAGAGCCCGCTGCTTCTTAATATGCGGTAGTTAGCCTTTGTCATATTAGAAATTATGGAAAATCTTGATATAGCAAAATTCGGCGGTACCTCAGTGGCCAATTTCGCGGCCATGAGCGCATGTGTAAAAGTAGTGACCGCCAATCCTCATACCAGACTGGTGGTAGTCAGTGCCTGTGCCGGCGTCACCAATCTGCTGGTTGAACTGGCCTCAGGTGCCCTGAAGCGGGATGAGGCTCTGCAGCGCATTGCCCGCCTGCGGGAGATTCATGAGGAGATCATCTCCCAGCTGGATAATCAGGACATGTGCCGCGAGCACCTGGAAAAACACCTGACTGAGATCAAAAACCTGGCCGCCCAGGCTGCCATGGAGCGCTCGGATGAGCTGACCGACCGCATAGTCTCCCACGGCGAGCTGCTGTCCTCCTATCTGATTGTGGAAGTCTTCAAAAAGCTGGGCTTTAAGGCTGTATTTTTTGATGTGCGCCGGGTGATGCGTACCGATTCCGCCTTCGGCTGTGCCCGTCCGCTGATTGAAGTCCTGGCCGCCCACAGCGAGCAGCACCTGCTGCCTCTGCTCAACGGGGATGCCATAGTGGTGACTCAGGGCTTTATAGGCTCAAATTCTGAAGGCATGACCACCACCTTGGGCCGCGGCGGTTCGGATTACAGTGCCGCCCTGCTGGGTGAAGCCTGCAATGCCGCCACCATATCCATCTGGACCGATGTGCCTGGTGTCTACACCACCGATCCGCGCCTGGTACCCCATGCCAAACCCATAGATGAACTGACCTATTTGGAAGCTGCAGAAATGGCTACCTTTGGGGCCAAGATCCTGCACCCCTCCACCCTGGTTCCGGCGGTGCGCCGCAATATTCCGGTCTTTGTAGGCTCTTCCCGTGAGCCGGAGAAAGGCGGCACCTGGGTCAGACCTGAAACCTCCACCCATCCTTCCTTCAGGGCAGTGGCTTTACGCAAAAATCAGACCCTGATTGTGCTGGCCAGTCCCAAGATGGTGGGAGCCTCAGGGTTCCTCGCCCGCGTCTTTGACATTTTTGCCAAATACAATCAGTCCGTGGATTTGGTGTCCACTTCCGAGGTCTCCATAGCCGTGACCCTGGATGCCGGCTCCAATACCTCAGGCATCAGCAGACTGTCTGAAGACATGCTCAATGAACTGCGTGCCTTCTGCCATGTACGGGTGGAAACCGGGCTGTCCCTGGTAGCCATCATAGGCAATGACATGGCCAGAACTGCCGGCATTACCACTCAGGCTTTTGACGCCCTGTCCAGCTATGCCGTACGCATGATCTGCTATGGCGCCTCCAATCACAATCTGTGCTTCCTGCTCAATGAAGAGGATGCTGTACCGGCCCTGACCGATCTGCATCGTCATCTGCTGGAAAAGTAGGCAGCAGTTTTCCCCGCCGGGCCCTGCCGCAGTACAGGACCTGGCTTTCTTTCCTTCCTTTCTTTCCTTTTTGGCGCCGCCGAAGGCCCCTCTGTCTCTGTCAGCCGCTCCCCTTGTGCCTCTTAGTGCGCAGAGCACAAAAAACCCTGTCTGAAACTCAGACAGGGCTACTTTATGGAGATATTTATATGAATTAGTTAGAAAGGCTGCGATTACAGAGAATCGTAGGAGCCCAGCTCCTTGAAGGCCTCGATCACGCGGGCTACCATGGACTCTTCGCCCTTGCGCAGCCAGACGCGGGGATCGTAGTACTTCTTGTTCGGGGCATCAGGGCCGGTAGGATTGCCGAGCTGACCCTGCAGGTAATCGCGGTTGGCCTCGTAGTACTCACGAATGCCGTTCCAGTTGGCCCACTGAGTATCGGTATCGATATTCATCTTGATCACGCCGTAGGACACGGACTCTTTGATCTCCTCAGGGGAAGAACCTGAACCGCCGTGGAATACCAGGTTCATGGGCTTGTCATCGCTCAGGCCGAACTTCTCCTTTACGTACTTCTGGGAATCGCGCAGGATGGTCGGGGTGAGTTTGACATTGCCGGGCTTGTAGACACCGTGCACGTTGCCGAAGGAAGCGGCTATGGTGAAGTTGGGGGAAATGGCGCTCAGCTTCTCGTAGGCATAGGCCACATCCTTGGGCTGAGTGTACAGGGCGCTGGCGTCCTTGCCGGTGTTGTCCACGCCGTCTTCCTCACCGCCGGTGCAGCCCAGCTCCAGCTCCAGGGTCATGCCTATCTTGGCCATGCGCTCCAGATACTTGCAGCATATGGCTATATTGTCTTCCAGGCTCTCCTCGGAAAGGTCGAGCATGTGGGAGGAGAACAGCGGACGGCCGTGCTCCTTGAAGTACTCTTCACCGGCGTCCAGCATGCCGTCCACCCAGGGGATCAGCTTCTTGGCGCAGTGATCGGTGTGCAGTACTACCGGCACGCCGTACTCTTTGGCTACATTGTGCACGTGCAGGGCACCGGAAATGGCGCCGATGATGGAGTTGCCCTGCGGACGATCGGTCTTCAGGCCCTTGCCGGCCACAAAGGCGGCACCGCCGTTGGAGAACTGCACGATGACGGCAGAACGGGCCTTGGCAGCAGCTTCCAGTACAGCATTGACGGTGTTGGTGCCCACGCAGTTGACAGCCGGGAAGGCATAGCCGTTTTCACGGGCTACGGCAAATAATTTCTGAACGTCCTCACCCCACAGTACACCGGGCTTAACTACATCTAAAATTTTGGTCATGATATCAACCTGTGATTTGATGGTTTATGAAATTAATCCGTCAGTTTGGATACGGCACCACCGTCCTGATGGTGCCTGACTTGCGCTGAGATGGGTCTTACTGCACTTCAGCAGCACGCTTTTCGAGGATTTCCACGGCCGGGAGCTTCTTGCCCTCGACGAACTCCAGGAAGGCGCCGCCGCCGGTTGAAATGTAGGAGATCTTGTCGGTTACGCCGAACTTCTGAATGGCGCTGATGGTGTCGCCGCCGCCGGCTACGGAGAAGGCCTCGGATTCGGCAATGGCTTCAGCCAGAGCCTTGGTGCCGGAGGCAAACTTGTCGAACTCAAACACGCCTACCGGGCCGTTCCACAGTATGGTCTTGGCTTCCTTGATCACCTTCTCAATATTGGCCATGGACTTGGGGCCAAGGTCGAGGATCATGTCGTCATCGGCTACATCAGCCAGATCCTTGACGGCAGCTTCGGTGGTCTCGCTGAACTCTTTGCCTACCACCACGTCCACAAAAGCCGGGATCTCGGTCTTCTGGGCCAGTTCCTGGGCGGTGGGAATTAAGTCGGGCTCGCACAGGGAGGTGCCAACCTTGTGGCCTTCAGCGGCAATAAAGGTATTGGCAATGCCGCCGCCTACTACCAGCTGATCGGCAACCTGCAGCAGGCTGTTGAGCACAGGCAGCTTGGTGGAAACCTTGGAGCCGGCCACAATGGCGACCATGGGACGGGCAGGATTGTCCATGGCTTTGCCCAGGGCCTCGAGCTCGGCGGCCAGCAGCGGGCCGGCGCAGGCTACAGGGGCATACTCGGCTGCACCATAGGTGGTGCCCTGAGCACGGTGGGCAGTACCAAAGGCATCCATGACAAATACATCGCACAGGGCGGCATACTTCTTGGCCAGATCAGGGGCATTCTTCTTCTCGCCCACATTGAAGCGGCAGTTCTCGAGCACTACTACTTCATTGGCACTGACTTCCACGCCGTCCAGATAATCCTTGACCAGACGTACCGGGCAGTCGAGCTTGGTCTGCAGGTATTCGGCCACGGGCTTTAAGGAGAACTCTTCAGCATACACACCCTCGGTAGGACGGCCTAAGTGGGAAATAACCATTACCTTGGCGCCTTTCTCCAGGGCGAGCTTAATGGTGGGCAGAGTAGCCATAATGCGCTTGTCGGAGGCTACCTTACCGTCCTTTAAAGGAACGTTTAAATCTGCACGAATTAAAACACGCTTACCCTGCAGGTCGAGGTCGGCCATTTTTAAGATTGCCATGATGTGAATATCCTCTGTTTTAAACTTGTTTAAGTATCCAAAAGTACTGCAAAAATAGCTTTTTGTACGCTTTGGTTCGTGGTTAATTTTAGCTGAGATTGTGCAAAAGATCCACGCAGAAGAAACCGCCGGGCCTGCAAAAAACAGCCCCCTGCCCCGCTTTCCCCTGCCTGCGGTCCGGGGGGCTTTCCCCTGCCGTGTCCGGGCGCACAAAAGCTTTGCGGCAATCAGCATTTTGCACACTTTATTAAATTTGACAAACAAATTTATGAAAATTGAATGTTTAAAGGGGGAGATGCATCACAAAGTGAGATAGCAAAATTTAAGGGAGGGGGAGGGGAATAAAAAGCCCCTGCACCACACAGAGGCAGGGGCGCGGATCTGCGGGCAGATCCTGTTAGTTAACTAAGGCAGAACTTTACAGCACGCTTTTGCACACGGCGACCAGGTTCTCCACCGTGAAGCCGTACTTCTTGAAGAGGGCTGCAGCCGGGCCGGAGGCACCATAGGTGTCCAGGCCGAGCACGGCGCCGTCCAGGCCTACATACTTGTACCAGCCCTGAGTGGCGCCGGCTTCCACGGCGACGCGGGCGCGTACGGCCTTGGGCAGTACGCTTTCCTTGTAGGCGGCATCCTGACGCTCAAAGACCTCGACGCAGGGCATGGAAACCACGCGGACCTTTTTGCCTTCCTTCTCCAGCTCTTCGGCAGCATGGAAGGCCAGGGCGGTTTCAGAGCCGGTACCGATCACTATGAGATCGGGAGTACCCTCGCAGTCCTTGAGCACATAGCCGCCTTTGGCTATGGCAGCCACAGTGGCGGCATCGCGCGGCATCTGCTCCAGACCCTGGCGGGTCAGCACTATGTCGGACGGGCCGTCACGGCGCTCGAGCATGCAGTCCCAGGCCACGGCAGTCTCCACCTGATCGCAGGGACGCCAGGTATCGAGATTGGGCACCAGGCGCAGGGTGGCGGTCTGCTCCACCGGCTCGTGGGTAGGGCCGTCCTCGCCCACACCTATGGAGTCGTGGGTGAACACGTACACTGTGGGGATCTTCATCAGGGCAGACATGCGTATGGCATTTCTGGCGTACTCGGAGAAGATCAGGAAGGTGCCGCCGTAAGGACGGAAGCCGCCGTGCAGCAGGATGCCGTTCATGCAGGCTGCCATGGCAAACTCGCGCACACCCCAGTGGATGTAGTTGCCTTCAATGACATGCGGAGCTATGGACACGGAGGACTTGTTGATGGTGAGGTTGGACGGAGCGAGGTCGGCAGAGCCGCCGATGAACTCAGGCAGCAGGGCCCCAAAGAAATCCAGGGCATTCTGACCGGCCTTGCGGGTGGCAATCTTGGCCGGGTTCTGCTGCAGCTGCAGGGCAAACTCGCAGGCCTTCTCATGCAGGCCGGCAGGCAGTTCACCGCTGACGCGGCGCTTGAACTCGGCAGCCAGTTCAGGATAGGCCTGCTCATAGGCGGCAAAGAGCTCATTCCACTGACCTTCCAGCTCAGCTCCCTTCTCCACGGCATTCCACTGCTGATAGATGTGCTCGGGGATCTCAAAGGGAGGATATTCCCAGCCTATTTCCTTGCGGGTCAGGGCAATCTCTTCTTCACCCAGCGGAGCGCCGTGGGAAGAAGACTTGCCGCCCTTGTTGGGAGAGCCGCAGCCTATGGTGGTGTGGCAGATGATCAGGGAAGGACGGGTCTGGTCGGACTGGGCCAGCTTGATGGCGGCGCGGACCTGGCAGCTGTCATTGCCGTCGGCCACTTCTATCACCTGCCAGTTATAGGCACGGAAGCGCTCGGCAGTATCGTCGCCGAACCAGTTCTTGACGTCACCGTCAATGGAAATGCCGTTGGAGTCGTACAGGGCAATCAGCTTGCCCAGACCCAGGGTACCGGCAAAGGAGCAGACTTCGTGGGAGATGCCTTCCATCAGGCAGCCGTCACCCAAAAAGGCATAGGTGTAGTGATCTACTATGTCAAAGCCTTCACGGTTGAACTGCTTGGCCAGCACAGCCTCAGCCAGAGCCATGCCTACGGCATTGGCAATACCCTGTCCCAGCGGACCGGTGGTGGTTTCCACACCAGGAACCTCACCGTACTCAGGATGGCCGGGGGTCTTGGAATCGAGCTGGCGGAACTGCTTTAAATCCTCTATGGAGAGATCATAGCCGGTCAGGTGCAGCACAGAGTAGATGAGCATGGAAGCGTGGCCGTTGGAAAGCACAAAACGGTCGCGGTTGGGCCACTTGGGATTCTTGGGGTTGTGACGCATAAAGCCGCGCCAGAGGGCCTCGGCCATGTCAGCCATGCCCAGCGGAGCGCCGGGGTGGCCGGAATTTGCTTTCTGTACGGCATCCATGCTGAGGGCACGAATGGCATTGGATAATTCATTGTAGGCCATGTAAAACTCCTGAAATAATGCTGTGGGACTGCTTTAAAGAGACAAAAAAAGCCGATCCCGGGATCGGCTCCTGTGCATGGGCAATTAACCGAATACCTTTCTGTAGTCGGCCTGGAATTTCTCAATGCCCTGATCGGTCAGCGGATGGTGGGTCATCTGCTCGATCACCTTGTAGGGCACGGTGGCAATATCGGCACCGGCCAGAGCGCAGTCGGTCACATGTATAGGATTTCTGATGGAAGCGGCAATGATCTGGGAATCTATGTCGCCTACGGCAAAGATTTCGGCAATCTGACGTATAAGATCGATGCCGGGCTGTGAAATGTCATCCAGACGGCCCAGGAACGGAGACACATAGGTGGCACCGGCACGGGCGGCCAGCAGAGCCTGATTGGCGGAGAAAATTAAGGTCAGGTTGGTCTTGATGCCTTCCACCGTGCACATGTGGCAGGCCTTGAGGCCTTCAACGGTCATGGGGATCTTGACGATCATGTTGGGGTGAATGGCGGCAATTTCGCGGGCTTCCTTGATCATGCCTTCGGCATCCAGAGTAGTGGCCTTGACTTCACCGCTGATCGGGCCGTCTACTATGGAGGCGATTTCCTTGATGACTTCCTTGAAATCGCGGCCTTCCTTGGCAATCAGGGACGGGTTGGTGGTAACACCGCAAATCACACCCATATCGTTTGCTTTACGGATATCTTCAACGTTTGCAGTATCAATGAAAAAACGCATGATAACTCCCTTCTGGATTTGTAAGACTAGTAATGAGGTTACAGAAACGAAAATTCACCAACACCCTGAAGACTATCGCAGCTGCCGCTGCGCCGCCCAAACATTTCCTTCTGTAACTGCTTTGATTTTACCCTAAAAAAATCGGGCCTGATTTTTCAATCCTGCAATTAGTGATATGGATCTAAATTTTTTTGTAACTTTTTCAAAAAGTTGCGATTTTCAGCCGCGCTACACCCGCGGCTGATTTTGATTTTCCCTGATTTTTCAAAGCCTTTACTGCAATTTAACGCCGCAGCTCCTGCTCGGGAAAATGTTTTGCAACCGTTTCCAGTTTCAGGGCTTTTCACTGCCCGGCGGCGGCACTGCAGCAGTGCTCATAGTATTTGTAGAGCGCCTGTGTACCCAGCTCGCCCAGACCTTCATTTTCCAGCTTTGCATAAAGCTGCAGCGCCAGCTGCGTCCCCGGCAGCTGCAGCCCGCACTGCTGTGCCAGCTGCAGGGCCAGTTTGAGATCCTTGACAAAGTGTTTGATGAAAAAGCCGGGATTGAAGTCGCCCTTTAAGATGCGCGGGCCGTAGCTGTTCATGGAAAAAGATCCGGCGGCGCCTCCGGCTATGGTGTCCAGCAGCAGCTTGGGATCCAATCCCGATTTTTCGGCGGCGGCTATGCACTCGCACAGGGACATCATGCCGGCGGCTATGGCTATTTGATTGCACAATTTGGCCGTCTGCCCGCAGCCTGCCTCCCCAAAGCGCACATAAGTCCGCCCCACAGCTGCAAAAACAGGCTGCACCAGGGCAAAGAGTTCGGCACTGCCGCCGTAGAGGATGGTAAGAGTGGCATTGCGGGCCCCCACATCACCGCCGGTAACCGGGGCATCACCTGCCAGATGCCCGGCTGCGGCAGCGGCGGCGGCAATCTCCCGGGCCAGGGCCGGATCGGAAGTGGTCATATCCAAACCGGCGGCTCCAGGCTTCATTGCCTGCAGAATACCCCCGTCTCCCAGCCAGATCTCCCTTACATCCTGCGGAAAACCCACCATGGAAATCACCAGATCGGCCTGCTGCACCGCTTCGGCTATGGTGCCGGCCACAGTTGCCCCGGCGGCTGCCAGGGCCGCGGTTTTGGCCGGAGTGCGGTTGTAAACGCTCAGGGTAAAGCCCTTTTTCAACAAATTCATGGCCATGGAGCCACCCATGACGCCGGTGCCTATAAAGGCAATATGCTGCACTGCCATACTGATGTTCTCCTGTGTATGAGGCTGTTCTTATGCGCGCGCCGCCGCCTCTGCCGGCTGCAGCCGCAGCGGCAGTACGGGCCTGAGCGCCTTGATTTTGCTTAATCATAGCAAAAAAGCCGGCTGCCGCCCCGGGCTGAGAAAAGGGGCCGGGGGCTGCAGGAAAGAGGCGCTTTCGTGCTACATTGTGCAGCAGTTAAGGCCGGCTTACCCAATATCCCGGCTGCTTTGCTGATCTGCTGCAGCTGCCGCTGCCATAAGGAGAATTCATGCTCACTGCCCTGACCTGCCTTGTCTTTCTGGCGCTTACCGGCTGGTTTGCCTGGTACAAGACCAGAGGAACCCTGCAGACCTCGGCAGGATATTTCATGGCCGGGCACTCCCTGGGTCCGGTCTTCATAGCCGGCTCCCTGCTGCTGACCAATATTTCAGCCGAACTGCTGGTAGGCCAGAGCGGCCTGGCTTATTTTGGCAACCTAACCCCGCTGGCCTGGGAAGTGTGGGCCGTACGCGGCATCATCCTGCTGGCCCTGATCTTTTTGCCCATGTATTTGGGCGGTGCCTTTTCCACCATTCCGGAATTTCTGCAGCTGCACTACGGCACAGGCATGCGCCGGCTCAGTGCCGTATTGTTTATGTCGGCCTATATCTTTGTGTGGTCGCCTTCGGTGCTTTACGGCGGCTCCCTGGCCATCTTGGAAATCATGCAGGTGGAAGCCTGGTTCGATCTGCCGCGCCAGACCACCCTGCAGCTGGTCACCACAGCCATAGGCCTCATGGGCGCGCTGTATGCTGTAATAGGCGGCCTCAGGGCGGTGGCTGTATCCGACACCCTGATAGGCTGCGGGCTGCTGTTCATGGGCTGCCTGATCCCTGTGCTGGGACTGCAGGCTCTGGGGGAGAAAACAGGCGGCGGTATACTCGATGCCCTGCATCACATGGCAGTCACCCATCCGGAAAAGCTCAATGCCGTAGGCCTGGGCAGTGAACTGGACGCCCTGCCGGTGGGGGCGGTGTTTACCGGCCTCATGGTCACCGTCACCTTTTACTGGGGCACCAATCAGTATGTGATCCAAAGGGCGCTGGCCGCCCGCAGCCTCACTGCCGGCCAGAAGGGGCTGCTGATAGCCGGATTTTTCAAATTCCTGGTCCCGGTCATAGCCGTGTTCCCGGGGCTGCTGGCCTATCATCTCTACGGAGCCGGTCTGGAGCCGCGCGATCTGGCCTACCCTGTGCTGGTGGCCAATCTGCTGCCGCCCTTTATGCGCGGCCTGTTTGCCGCGGTGCTGCTGGGAGCGGTGTTCTCCACCTACAACTCCCTGCTCAATTCAGCCGCCACCCTCTTTGCCGTGGATTTTTACAAGCCTTTGATCAACCCTCAGGCCGATGACTGCCTGGTCATACGCGTCTCCCGCTGGTTCGGCTCGCTGTGTGCCCTGCTGACCATTATCACCGCGCCCTTTCTGACCTATGCCCCCGAGGGGTTGTTTATTTTTATACAGCAGTACACCGGTTTTCTGGCCATTCCCCTGGTCTGTCTGGTGCTGTTTGGTCTCTTTGCCGGCCGCCTGCGGCCTGGCGGCAGCGCCGCCCAGATCGTCACCTGGGGGCATATTCTCTGCTACTACCTGCTGGTCTTTCAGTTCCGCGAGCACATCAGCCTGCACTGGATGCATGTCTACGGCATACTGTTTGCCGCCGAGCTGATACTGCTGCTGCTCTGTGCCCTGTGTTCCCGGCAGCGCCGTCCCCGGCCTGAGCCGCGGCGGGCTTTGATCGACATGCATGCCTGGCATTATGCCGTGCTCACCTCCTGTATGCTGCTGTGTGCCGCGGCGCTGAGCTTTCTGCTCTTTTCCCCTGTTGGCCTGGCCTCAGCCGAAGGGGTGGTGTCGGAGCTGTTCGCCCCCTGCTTTACGGCAGCCCTGATCGGCAGCGCAGTGTTCTGCCTGCTGATGCACTGGAAGGTACAGCCGCTTTATGAACAATACATAGATACCCACTATCACGCTCCGGTAGCCGGGGCTTTGGAAAGCAGCATCTTTGATCCTGATGATCTGCCGGTAGCCGAGAGAATCATGGGGAAAAAATCGCCCCGGGACAGCTAAAAGCCGCCCCGCGGCGGCCGTGGATCGTGTACAATAAGGGCCCCCTCGAAACAGTGTTTCATTTTTTCATTTCATTTGCATAAGAAGAATTATGTCCAGACTTTTTACCTCGGAATCTGTCTCTGAAGGTCATCCCGACAAAGTAGCCGATCAAATTTCAGATGCAGTGCTTGATGCTGTGTTAAGCATTGATCCGCGCGCCCGCGTGGCCTGTGAAACCCTGGTCAAAACCGGCATGGTGGTGCTGGCCGGTGAGATTTCCACTACAGCTGTGGTGGATTTGGAGGAAGTGGTGCGCCGCACGGTCTGTGCCATAGGCTACAACAGCACGGAAGTTGGTTTTGACGGCAAATACTGCGCCTTTTTAAATGCCCTCGGCAAACAGTCTCCGGATATTAATCAGGGCGTGGATCGCGCCACCCCGGAAGAGCAGGGGGCCGGCGATCAGGGCCTGATGTTCGGTTATGCCTGCAGCGAAACCCCGGTGCTGATGCCGGCGCCGGTAACCTTTGCGCACATGCTGGTCAAGCGCCAGGCTGAAGCCCGCCGCCTGGGTCTGCTGCCCTGGCTGCGTCCTGATGCCAAATCGCAGATCACCTTTGTCTACGATGATCAGGGGCAGATCGAAAGCATTGACACTGTAGTACTCTCCACGCAGCACAGCCCTGACGTCTCGCTCAAGACTGTAGAGGAAGGTGTGCAGGAGGAGATTATCAAGAGGGTGCTGCCGGCCAAGTATCTGACTGCCAAGACCAAATACTTCATCAATCCTACCGGCCGCTTTGTCATAGGCGGACCGGTGGGTGACTGCGGACTGACCGGCCGCAAGATCATAGTGGACACCTACGGCGGCGCAGCCCGTCACGGCGGCGGTGCCTTCTCGGGCAAAGACCCCTCCAAGGTGGACCGCTCAGCTGCCTATGCCGCCCGCTATGTGGCCAAAAATATTGTGGCCGCGGGACTGGCCTCCCGGGCGGAGATTCAGATCTCCTATGCCATAGGCGTGGCCAAACCTGTATCGATCAGCGTCAATACCTTTGGGACAGGCAAAGGATACAGCGACGAACAAATTGCCGCCGCCGTCAGTGAAGTCTTTGATTTAAGACCCTACGGCCTGATTAAGATGCTCGATCTGCTGCGGCCCATATATCTGCCCACCGCCGCCTACGGCCATTTCGGCCGCGACGGCTTCCCCTGGGAGAATACGGACAAGACCGATGATCTGCTGCAGGCCCTGGCCTGAACACAGTAAGCTGCAGGACAGAAGGTCCTACATGACATACTGCTGCATCAGGACGGAGATATCATCCTCCTCGAGATTGTCCTTTTGTACGCGCTGCCTGATCTCCTCCCGGCTGTAGACCGCCTCAGGATAGATCACTACCACTGAGGTGTCGCCGTTTTGCAGATAGTGGCTTTCGCCAAAGGGAGTGTAGCGGGTGGCGCCCACGGAAATCATTACTTCTCCCGGGCAGCCGGCTTCATTGAGATACAAATTGACGTTTTCCGCCGGACCCTGATCCGGCTGATTGTTTAATTTGTCGATCAGCCAGGCCGTGAGCTGCTCGTAAAAGTAGGAATAATCGCGGACGGCGCTGTCCTCACCGTATTCATACACTTCCCCGTCACGCACCAGGAAGGAGGCTATACGGTAACCGTCCAGGATGCCGCCGGGGGCAAATTGATCTATTTTGATCAAATTGCCGGCCAGACCTTTGCTGGAAGGGCCCCAGTTTTTCTTTTCGGAGATTTTGCGGGCGCCCTCGCGGCGGATGGAGCAGTCATTGCTGGCCCCGAACAGCAGCGGCTTTAAGCTCACCACCCGGCCTTCATGCCAGAGCACATGGCAGATCACCGCCAGCTCAGGCTCGATCTGCAGATTCTGCGAGCCGCGGGGGAAGACTATGCGGTACTCATCGAAGGGGAAAACATTCAAAAATGAGGGAATATGCTCTCCGCTGTGCGGCAGATAGGTGGGAAACAGCGCCTTGGGGGCTTTGCTGTCGGCTGTTTTGACGGCAGTGAAGTCAGCCGCTTCACCGGCCTGTTCCAGATGTCCGGTAAAATTACCGGCTACGCCAAAACAGGCGCAGTCGCGCAGATTAAGATCCATGATACAGTTCCTGTGTGTGTAGTTGCAGTTACAATAACCATATGAAAAACATTATATCGCATCAAAGCCGCCGGCTCGGCGCCGCGGTCCTGTCCTGTGCCCTGCTGCTGCAGCCTCTGCAGTCTGCCGCCATGGACAGCTTCAATGCCGCCAAAAAGGTACTGCCCTCCATCTACCGGCAGCTCGATCATCCCTCCACCATCTACTGCGGCTGCCCGGTGAGCATAGAGCGCAACCGCTTTGTGCTGGATCTCAAAACCTGCGGCTATCAGGTACGCAAGCAGGCCAAACGTGCCGCCAGGGTGGAAATTGAGCATGTGATGCCGGCCTGGGAGTTTGGGCATCAGCTGCAGTGCTGGCAGAACGGCGGCCGCAAACAGTGTGCCACGGATGCCCGCTTTGCCGTGATGGAAGGCGATTTGCACAATCTCTTCCCTGCTGTAGGCGAGGTCAATGGTGACCGCTCCAATTTTCAGTTCAGCCAGTGGAATGCCACTCCCTATCAGTACGGCAAATGCGAAATGGTGGTGGATTTCAAGAGCCGCCTGGCCCAGCCGCCTGAGCGCTCCCGCGGCGTGATCGCCAGAGCCTATCTCTATATGGCCGACCGCTATTCCATTCGTCTGGCTCCGGCCCAGCGCCGGCTGTATGAGGCCTGGGACCGCACCTATGCCCCTGATGCCAATGAGTGCCGCCGCAATGTACTGATTACCAAACAGCAGGGCAATGACAATCCCTATGTCACCGCCCGCTGCCGCGTCAGGTAAGGAAAAAAGAGAGGACAAGTCATGCGTATTCCCAGGCTGTATGAGCCGCAGGAGCTGACGGCAGGCGGCTGCATTGCCTTAAATGAGCAGAACTCCGCCCATGTGTGCCGGGTGCTGCGGCTGCGCTGCGGTGATCAGTGCCGGGTTTTTGACGGTGCCGGCCATGAATTTGCCGCCGAGATCACTGAGACCGGCCGCCGGGTACAGCTGCACCTGCTGCAGGCAGTGGACAATCACACGGAGTCTCCGGTCTTTACCATCTTGGGCCAGGTCATCAGCCGCGGCGAAAAGATGGACTTTACCATACAAAAAGCAGTGGAGCTGGGCATAGGGGCGATCTATCCGCTCACCTCTGAGCGCTGCGGGGTAAAGCTGGATCCCGAGCGCCTCAGCCGCAAAACGGCAGGCTGGCAGAAAACCGCTGCCGCCGCCTGCGAGCAGTGCGGCCGGGCGGTGGTGCCCCGGGTCTTCCCGGCAACCTCGCTGTCTGATTTCTGTACGGCCATGGCCGGGCGCGGCCTGCTGCGGCTGACTTTGGATCCTGCCTCTTCCCTGCGCATCAAACAGCTGCCGCCGGCAGATGAGATCTGTCTGCTGATCGGCCCGGAAGGCGGTTTCTCCCGGGAGGAAGTGGAGTTATCCGCCAGCTGCGGCTTTACTGCCGTCAGCCTGGGCCCGCGCATCCTGCGCACTGAAACTGCCGCGCTGACCGCTTTATCCATGATCGGCAGTCATTTTGGAGATTTGTAAGCATGCCAAAAATTGAAACTCCCCTGCTGGGCCGGCAGACCGCGTATTTTGACGAATACAATCCTGCCATCCTGCAGCCGCTGCCGCGGGCTCCGGGCCGGGCCGGTCTGAAATTCCTCGCCCCCGGCGGCTTCGATCTGTGGCGGCTGTATGAAATCACCTACTTAAACCGCCTCAATATTCCCTGTGCCGCCGTGGGCACCCTGGAGGTACCGGCTGCAAGCGCCTTTATAGTGGAATCCAAATCGCTCAAGCTGTATATAGGATCTCTGACCCAGACCCGCTTCAGCGGTCTGGAGGAAGTGCAGGCAGTGATCACCCATGACTTAAACCGGGCGCTGCAGTGTCAGGTGCAGGTAAAGCTGTATGAACTCGATGCCTGCCCCTACTGTTTTGCCCCCCGGGAACTGCCTGGTACCTTGATTGACCGCCGCGACGGGGTCAGCATTAAGGAATTTAAGTACAACCCGGACTGCCTCAACCGGGGCAGCGGTCCGCGGGTGGAGGAGATCTTAAGATCCAATCTGCTGCGCACCCTCTGCCCGGTAACCGGACAGCCTGATCATGCCTCGGTGCTGATTCACTATCAGGGCACGCAGATCAATCATCAGGAGCTGTTCTGCTACCTGGTGGGCCTGCGCCGGCACCGCGGTTTTCATGAGCAGTGCGCGGAGCTCATCTACAATGATCTCAAAGCCAGGCTCAAGCCCGAGCGGCTGGAGGTCATGGCCTGCTTTACCCGCCGCGGCGGCATAGACATTACCCCGCTGCGTTCTGATTTTGCGGTGAATCAGGATTCGGTGATCCGTACTTTTAGACAATAGACGCAGATTGCGCTCTGCGTGCTGGAAATTCAGCCTCGTTTTTGTATCCTGAAGAGAGATTTTTGATCAAACTTTAAGGAGCAGATATGAGCATCAAGGCAGTCTGGCCGCAGGGCAGCATGGCCCTGCTCACTCAGCTGGAAGCTGACAGTATTTCCCTCACCTCCAAGGGTGAGCTTTATGAGCTTTACCGCAATTGTTCGCTGGCAGTACTCAACAGCGGCAATCAAACCGACAATTCCAAGGAACTGCTGGAAAATTACGAAAATTTTGAAATAGATGTGGTGCGCAACGAACGCGGACTGAAAATAGAGCTCATCAATCCCCCTGCTTCCGCTGTAGTAGACGGCAGCATCATCAACAATCTGCAGCGGCATTTGTACTCGGTGCTGCGCGATATAGTGCAGATTAAACTGTATCATGACACCTTAAACAATCTCATAGCCCACAGCAGCGGCGGCCAGCAGATTTCCCCGCAGCAGCTGACCACCAACGGCATCTTTCATATTCTGCGCAATGCCGGGATCCTGCACAGCAGTGCCGAGCCCAATATAGCCGTATGCTGGGGCGGCCACTCCATTCCGCAGGATGAGTACGATTATGCCTATCAGGTGGGCATGGCGCTGGGACTGCGCCGGGTGGACATCTGCACCGGCTGCGGCCCGGGCATCATGGAAGCTCCCATGAAGGGCTGCCTCATAGGCCACAGCCTGCAGAACTCAGGCAACTGCCGCCGCATAGGCCTGACCGAGCCCTCGATCATAGCCGCCGAGCCGCCCAATTCCCTGGTCTCTGAGCTGGTGATCCTGCCGGATATAGAAAAGCGTCTGGAGGCTTTTGTGCGCTTCGGCCACGTGCTGATCGTCTTCCCCGGCGGTCCGGGCACGGCCGAGGAGCTGCTGTATATTCTGGGCATCAAACTGCGTACGGAAAACCGCCACAATCCCATACCGCTGATCCTGACCGGCAACAAGCGCTGCCAGCCCTATTTCGACGCATTAGATGCTTTCCTGAAGAAGACCCTGGGCTGCGAGATCTCCAGGCTTTATACCATAGTAATAGACGATCCCGAGGAAGTGGCCCGCCAGGTCAGAGCCGGTTTGGACAACAGCCACGATCACCGCACCCTCTCCCACGACAGTTACTGCTACAACTGGTCCTTGAATATTCCGGAAATGCTGCAGGAGCCTTTTGCCGTCACCCACGAGAGCATGGCTGCCCTCAATCTGCATAAAGATCAGGAGCCCTGGCAGCTGGCCGCCAATCTGCGCCGGGCCTTCTCCGGCATAGTGACCGGCAATGTCAAGGAGCATGGCATCAGGCTGGTCAGGGAAAAAGGCCCCTTTGTCCTGCACGGCGATGCCGACATCATAGACAGCATGGAGCAGCTGATGCAGGATTTCATAGCCCAGGGGCGCATCCTGCTGTCGCAGCGCGAATACAAGCCCTGCTATATATTCGACAGGGCAGGCTGAAAAAGCCCCAGCGGCCTGTGCTCTGCGGCGCAGGCAAAGTCTTCTGCCTAATCTTGGGTAAGGCAGGTCCTGCCTCCTGCAGCAGTGCCTGTCCATCTGCCCGCGTTTTCGGGTAAAATGCGGGTACTTCACTACCATGGGTGTGTACATCTGCAAAAGTACAGTCAGGCTGCAGACTGTGCCTCTAGTATTACTTTAGGCAGCACTACAGATTTTGTCCCAATATTTTAACTGCTGAGTTCAGGGCCTGCCTGCCGCATCGAGCAGCAGATCTGCAGATCTGCCTGGTGCTGCCGGCTTAATCTGCCCGGACCGCAGTTTAATTGCATTTTTTAAGGAGGACCGCGCCCGTCCGGGCGGCGGTCAGAAACATGGCTGTTAAGAAAAAGAAGACTGCTGACCACATCATTGCGGTAAACCGCAGAGCGCAGCATGATTACTTTATAGAAGAGCGCTATGAAGCCGGTCTGTCCCTGCAGGGCTGGGAAGTAAAATCCCTGCGGGCCGGCAAGGCCAATATTTCCGAGGCCTATGTCACCCCCAAGGGCGGACAGATGCTGCTGATTGGCGCCAATATCATCCCGCTGAAGAACTCCTGCAGCTTTGTGGTCTGCGATCCCACCCGCACCCGCACCCTGCTGCTCAACCGCCGGGAGATCTCCAAACTCATAGGGCACTCCCAGCGCAGCGGTTATACCATTATTCCCTTAAAGCTCTACTGGAAGGGATCCTGGGCCAAGCTGGAAATAGGTCTGGCCCGCGGCAAACAGGAACATGACAAACGCGACAGTATTAAAGACCGACAGTGGCAGCGTGATAAAGAACGCATCATGAAAAAATCTTTTCACTAAACCACTTGATCTGAAAATTCAGTCGTATTAGAATGCGCAACTGCCTGGGGATGATTCTGGATTCGACCGGAAGCGTGAATTCCAAGGTGCATGTCGAGGTGTGGTTCCTCGTTAAACAGCCGCAAAAAAATAGTCGCCAACGACGAAAACTACGCTCTGGCAGCTTAATAACCTGCGCAGTGCCCTCAGTTCTAAGTCTTGCTGATGACACTTAGTCATGCTGGGGTCAGTTTTTCATCAGCTCGTGTGGAACCGCCGCCTGTCGGGGAAGCATTAAAATCTTTTGCAGGCTGGATATTATGTGGCGTGGCTGTCCGCAGCAGGTATCGAGATTAAAGACTGCCTAAACATGTAGTACTGAAGATGAAGCCTTTTGGGACGCGGGTTCAAATCCCGCCATCTCCACCAAGTTTCCTGTGAAAGCCCCGGCCAGTCCGGGGCTTCCTGCTATATGGGCACCTTCCAGCCGTCATCTGTCCTGATAACCTTAACCTGATCCATCTTCTGGTCACCGTTTTTAAAGGTGTAGTGCACCTTGACCAGGGCTGAAGTGTGGTCATCATCCAAAAATTCCACCCCTGCAGCTTCAATGCTGTTAAGCCCGCCGCGCTGTGCGGTATCGGCTGCAG
>CAYRIZ010000026.1:0-28401 GCA_964424565.1 uncultured Enterobacterales bacterium | reverse complement strand
AACAGCCCCCAGAGACTCTCTAAAGATCTCGGATCTTCTTAGTGATAGCCAACACCACTGAACACCGTACTCTGCTTGGCATTTGCCGTCCTGAGAACCGGCTTGTCAATACTGACAACAGCATGAACGGCAAATTCACTCCATTAAGTTGTGAAATGACGGATAAAGGCTGCCGGCTCCGTCTAACAGACAGCGATCTGTATGTGTCCGGCATCAATCCTGACCTGACCGTACAGCTTGGAAAACAGCCGGTGGATCTTGAATGTGAGGACAACGGACCATTCAGTATCAGTTTCAGGGTGCAGGGTCTATATGTGTCCGCCAGGACAGATGGCAGCTGTAATCTGCAGGGCCATAACAAAGAGTGGGAGCAGTTCACCTCGGACAGCGCTTTTGTACGATCAATCTTAAAAAACTATTGAAATGGCAGAAGAGCAGCATCTCAAGAACACCATCAGCCCGAAAAAGGGAGGAAAAACGTAAGGCAAAGAGAGAAACAATGAGCAGAAAAAATTCAGTTGGATGTGAAGGACCAGAACTTAAGTGATTTCAATATCACACAAATAGTGCGGATTTTAGATTGTAAAAAAATCGATAAATAATAATCCAGAAAAAACTAAAATTAGTTGATCTTTATGCTGAAGGGCTAACTATGAAGAAGCTTTCAATCTTAACTTTATTATCGACTGCTGCATTTTATCTTTCAGGCTGTGCATATGTAGCTGATCCTCCTGAAGTGCATGAACAGGATGCTTCAATACAGGAACAGCGTCTCGCACAGCAAACCGCAACTACGGCACAAGCTCCTACTCTCAAAAGAAAAATAGCGATTGGCCGCATATCAAATGAAACTCAGTACGGAAAATCATTACTTAGAGATAATTACGGAGATCCTGTTGGAAAACAGCTTACAGATATGATGTCTAAAGCTTTAGTACAATCAGGATATTTTATAGTTCTTGAAAGACCTGACTTGGGCAGATTAATAACTGAAAATGCATTTACCGGTTCAGATATGCAAAAAGTAGGTGCAGATGTTTTACTAATGGGCTCCATGACTAAATTTGGTCGTACTACAGACGGACGTTCCGGCTTCTGGACAACAACCAAAAGGCAATTGGCAACAGCAACTATTGATGCAAGATTAGTAGATGTCGAATCAGCCAGAGTTATCTTTGCTACTTCAGGATCTGGTCAGGCAAGCACAGAATCAGGCAGCGTACTTGGTTGGGGAGATAATGTTTCAGCCTATGATGGACGGCTTAATGATGAGGCCATATCTACAGCAGTATCTGAAGTTGTGAGTAACATCATTTCCGAACTGAAGGATCAACCCTGGAGAACTTACTTCTTAACTGTTTCTCCAAATCTGATTATATCAGGTGGTAAAAGTCAGGGTATAAAGGTTGGAGATACCTTTGTTGTTAAAAATAAAGGCGAGCAGGTTAAATCAAAGCAAACTGGATTTATGATACAGCTTCCCGGCAGAGAAATAGGCAGAATTAAAATTGTTTCACAATTTGGAACAAATGATGTAGATGAAGGCTCGGTATGTGATTTAATCTCCGGCAGTTTGAATGGCTACAGTATTGACGATTTGGTAATTGAGGAAATTTAAAGGTGAATAAGATATATTGTTTTGTTATTGCTGCTTGTCTGGCCATTTCAGGATGCGCTGATACTAATCCTGAAATGATTACTTCTTCCGTAGATCCCAGTTCTACTATTTCTTTTAAATCAACGAATACCAATGCAAGAGTTTATATCGACAATAATTTGGTTGGTGTTATAGGAGATTTTATGACAGGACAGGATGTTTTAGTAGTACTTCCTGGTTCTCACAAAATTGAAATACGTGACACCAATGATAACCTGCTGTTTACTCAGACAATATTTTTAAGTAACGGTGTAAACAAAGTAATTAATGTTCACTAAATAAACAGCCAATTGATTGCAAATAGATAGAAAAATGAAACCCAAAAAACTTCTCAAGCTATCCGCATACATATCTGTACTTCTGTGTTTGTCAGGTTGTTCTTCCTCACTATATTACTGGGGCAATTATCACCATGCATCAAGCGAGTATGCAAGTCAGGATATAACAGAAACAGAATATATTGAAATATTATCTGAGATTGAATCAGATGCAATGTCTTCAGGCAAAAAAATTCCACCTGGATTCTATGCAGAATTAGGAACCTTGTATTTAAAAACTGGAAATAAACTTAGTGCTGTCTCTTATTATCAAAAAGAACGTGACAGCTGGCCGGAAAGCAGAACTTTTATGGATAAGCTTATTAGTGGTTTAATCGCTGAAACTAATTCTCAAAATCAATCTTATGATAAAAAAACAGATGACGAACTCATTGAATATGAAAAATCATTATCTATTGAATAACAGGCAGGCATAAATGATGAAAAAGCTATTTTGCATAATTATTCTCTGCACTTCATTCTTTTTGTCTGGTTGCAGTTCACTTTATACATATAAAGTAGATGATCCTCAAATCAGATCTATATTGTTTGTTCCTGTTATAAATGATTCAACTGAAGTTGTCGCCGCCGATATACTTCCAAGTTCAGCTTTATTATATCTGGATGAGCGCGGTTATTACATGTTTCCTCCTTTAACAGTGAAAACCGTACTTGAAGCTGAAGGATTGTATGATGCAGAAAAGGTACAGGAACAAGATCCAGCCGCTTTGGCCGAATTATTTGATGCAGATGCTGTTGTTTTTGCACATATTAAAGTTTGGTCATCTATGTACGCCTTATTTACAACAGTATCAACTGGTGCAGTTACTTATACTGTTTATGATCGCAATGGAGTTGAACTGTTGAATGCTGGTTATTTTGGCACATACTCTCCATCAAGTAATTCAAACAGTATAATTGATGTTGTTGTTAATATGGTAGTAGCTGGTATTGAAAGAGCAGATCCTTCATATGACCAGGTCAGCGCAATTATAAACAATCAATTTGTGTCAAAAAATTTCCAAAACGGACCTTATAGCAAACAACAATAAATCATAATATAGCGGGACCACGTGACTAATCCAGTCACAGCGCGGCCTTTAATTTATTTAAGTAATCTATCTATCAGCCAGGTGCCTTTATTCGTAAAGGCACCTCAAATATTATCCAAATCCACCCCCTTACCTCAAGTTCAGCCAAACCAAACATTAATCCTGATTTTTCAGTAAGTTTTATCCTTCAGTGCTTCCAGCCGGATGCGGGGGCAGCAGATCTTCAGGAAAATCATCCATTCATCCCCCGGGCGCTCGCTCTTCTCCAAGGCCGCTGAAAACTCCCGGGGCTTCACAAGTCGATCTCTTTGCCTCAAGCTCACCGGACCGAATCTGCCGCCCGCTGCCAGCTCAGCCTAACCCCCTGATTTTCAAGACAATTTTTGCAAAGCAACACTGAATAAAACAAAAAACCACATTATTTTAAACCATCCCCCATTTTTGTCAGCTTTGTGATCTGGGTTAAATTTCTTGGCAAATAAATCAATATTGTGTAATTGCGGGTTAGTATCGTGCGTTTTTTCCGGCGGCAGGCCTGTCTATAATCAGGCCGAAAACAAGGCGCAATACCGATGCAAAAGCGCATATATCCGGGATTTTTTAAAATAAGGCGGCAAAATTTTGGGGCTGTGGTCAGGGTTTAAAATCCTTATAAAATTCTTACAAGTGATTTATTCCCTGGGCATTGCCGCTTACTGCTTTATTTTGTATGTCCTGCTCTGTGCTGGTGCAGAAGTACTGCCTGCCGGCTGATCCGTTCGCTGCCATGGTGACGGATTGTATGTTCAATCGAGTTTTCGGAGTACTGGCCATGTTTGAGAGCCTGAAAAACAACCCCAACAAGCCACAGCCTATAGGCTTTGTGGAAAAGTTTGCCTATGGTATGGGAGATTTTGCATCACAGATGCTCTATACCCCGGTAGGTGCGCTGCTGATCTTCTACTACACTGAATATGTGCATGTGAACATAGCCACAGTGGCCACCATCATGCTCATATCCCGTTTCTTTGATGGTATTTCCGATATTGTGGTGGGCTTCTTCATTGAGAAGACCAACAGCCCCTACGGCAAGACCCGCGTCTGGATCCTGCGCATGCTGATCCCCTACTTTATCGCCATGGTGGCACTGTTCTCCGTGCCGTCGGACATGAGTGATCTGGCCAAGTACATCTACATCTTCGTGTCCTACAACTTTGCCATCACTGTAGTCTACACCGCCATCAACCTGCCCTACGGCGCCATGAGCACCATGATGACCAATGACAGCTATCAGCGTTCCATCATTGTGATCTTCCGTATGCTGCTGGCCACCGCAGGCAATACCCTGACCATTGCCGCCACCCTGCCCATGGTGCGCTGGTTCGGCAATGACGGCGCCGCCTGGACCAAGTCCTTCATAGTGCTCGGTGCCATAGGCTGCTTCTTCTTCTTTGTCACCTTCTACTTCTGCCACGAGCGTATTGCCTCCACTCCCGACAAGGATCGTCAGGCCAACAGCTGGCAGGCCGTCAAGGGTCTGTTCCGCAACAGCTACTGGCTGATGCTGACCTGCTGCATGCTGACCATCTTTGCCGCCGATATAGTATTCAGCACCGCCAACACCTACTACTGCCGCTACTACCTGGGCAATCAGGAACTCGTAGGCGTCATCAACACCATCCTGAACGTCTTCAAGATAGGCTCCATGATCCTGGTGCTGCCGCTGGTCCTGAAGAAAGCAGGCAAGCGCATAGCAGTGATCATCGCCTCCCTGGCCATCATCACCGCCCTGAGCCTCCGTATGATCGATCCCTACAATGCCACTCTGGCCTATGCTGCTGTGGCTCTCTATGGTCTGGGTCAGGGCTTCACCTATGCCAGCCTGTTTGCCATGATCCCCGACACTGTGGAATACGGCGAGTACATAGATCATGAGCGTCATGAGGGTCTGGTTTATGCCGGTGCCTCCTTTGGTACCAAGCTGGCAGCAGGTTTGGGTGCTGTGATCGCCTCCTTTGTGATGGATGCCGGCGGCTATGTCAACGACGCCCTGGAGCAGACCGCTGAGGCCATGCAGTCCATACTCTACGCCTGCACCTTAGTTCCGGCCGGCCTGTACCTGCTGGGCATCTTAAGCGTGCTCTTCTACAAGCTCGACAAGATTTACCCTGAGGTGATGCGCGAGCTGGGTGCCCGCCGGGCCAGGAAGGCAGTGGCAGACAGCAAGACCGTGTAACCCGGGCTTCTGACCACAACAGAGTGTAAAGTTAAAATTTATCCATCCCAATTTACGGCAGGCCTGAAGTGCGGCCTGCCGGATCTGAAACCCAAACTTCTTACAGGGCAGACCTGAGGAGCAAAATCATGCAGAAAAAATGGTGGCACGGCAAAATTGCCTATCAGATTTATCCCAAGTCCTTCATGGACAGCAATGGCGACGGCATAGGTGATTTAAAGGGCATTCTCTCCAAACTGCCCTACTTAAAGCACCTGGGAGTGGACATCATCTGGATCAGTCCCATCTACGTGTCTCCCTTCATCGATCAGGGCTATGATGTGGCCGACTATCAGAACATAGATCCCATATTCGGCTCCATGGAGGATTTCGACGAGCTGCTCGCCGCCGCCAAGGCCTTAGATATGGACATCATCATGGATCTGGTGGTCAACCACTGCTCTTCCGAGCATCAGTGGTTTAAGAAGGCCTGCGCCGATCTGCAGTCTCCGGAGGCCGGCTACTTCTATTTTGTCAAAGGACGCAATGGCGGCACCCCGGACAATCTGCGCTCCTACTTTGGCGGCTCGGTGTGGGAAAAGGTCCCCGGCCACGAGAATGAAGATCTGTACTATCTGCACTACTTTGCCAAACAGCAGCCCGATCTGAACTGGTCCAATCCCGCCCTGCGCGAGGAGATCTACAAGATGGTCAACTGGTGGCTGGACAAAGGCATAGCCGGCTTCCGCATAGATGCCATCCACTCCGCCATGAAGGATCTGACTTTCCCCGGCCTGCCGCCTGATGATATAGACGGCATGTGCCATGCCTCCAAGATGAATGCCCGCATGTTCTCCAAACTGGGCATTTACCTCAAGGAGCTGCATGAGCGCACCTTCAAGCCGCATGATGCCTTTACCGTAGGTGAAGCCTTTGCCCCTTCCCCTGAGGTGCTGCAGGCCTTTGTAGGCGACGACGGCTACTTCTCCTCCCTGTTCGATCTCTCCTGCCGTGAGGTGATTGAGGCCGCTCCCAGCTACATGGAATATCAAAAGCTCACGGTAAAGCAGTTCCGCGACTGCATATTCGGCACGCAGATGCTGTACAACTATGTAGGCATGAGCGCCCCCATCATAGAAAATCACGATGAGCCCCGCGGCGTCACCTATTTCATGCCCGACTATCTCAACAATGCTGCCGGAGCCCGCGCCATAGCCACCGTGCATATGCTGCTGCGCGGTATTCCCTTCATCTATCAGGGACAGGAACTGGGCATGACCAATACCCGCTTTGACTCCATCAGTGAGCATGAAGATCTGTTCGCCCACGATGAGTACAACAAGGCCGTAGCCCGCGGCTGGTCTGATCAGGAAGCGCTGGCTTTGTGCAATCTGCACGGCCGCGACAATGCCCGCACCCCCATGCTCTGGGATGACAGCGCCAATGCCGGCTTCACTTCCGGCACGCCGTGGATGAAGATCCATCAGGATTATCGTACCCTCAATGTCAAAGCCCAGTACGATGATGCCAATTCAGTATTCAATTACTACCGCAGCCTCATAGCCTTAAGAAAGAGCCCTGAGCATCAGCAGTGCCTGACCTACGGCCGCTTTGCGCCGGTGGAGGTCAATGATGAGGTCATAGCCTACCGCCGCTGCGGGGAGAGTGAAACCATACTGGTGGTGGTCAACACGGCCAAAGAAGATCTGGTCTGGGATCTGCATAATGAAGGCCGCCTGCTGCTCTCCTGCAACAAGGCGGAGACTGCAGGCTCAGTGCTGACTTTGGGCTGCGGCGGCGGTGCCGTCCTCAGCTTCCCGGCCGGCTGGGAATAAGCCGCCAGCAACCTTAGAAAAATAGGAAAAAGCAAACTAAGTCAGGCCCTGCCGTGTGCAGGGCTTTTTTACGTCCGCTCCCGGAGAGCGGAGATCGGGGATCTGGGCTGATGATTTCTCAGCCCGGAATTTTGCCTGCCCCGGGGAAAATTTACATTGGAATCAAAGGCTGCGGCCGCTCACACTTTTGCAGGCAGCTCTGCAGACTGCCCGGCTGGAATTGAGCATAAATCTGCCTGATGGGCTAAAATGACTACTGTAAGTCACATTGTTGAAGCAGATTTTGCAGCAAAACCACAGGGCAGCCTATGACAGAACACGTTGCAGCAGAAAAAATCACCGTCGGCATGGCACCGCCTCAGGATGTAAAACATATGGCTGCCGTCCGCGATTTTCAGACAGCCCGGTACTTCAATGCCCGCGAGAGGCAGCGCCTGCACAGGCTGCTGGCCCAGTCACCCCTGCTGCGCTGCCTCAGTCCGGCCGCCGCCGCAGTATTTGGAGTTTCAAGTAGCGGAAAATCTGCCGGAGCGGATGCCGGGGCTGCAGCACAGCACAGCAGCTCAGCCTCAGCTTCCGGGGTACAGCAGGGCACTACAGCAGTAAAGAGCCTGCCTGCGATCAGGCTGGGCAAATACATTGCCCTGAGCGGAAGCTCATGGTGGAACCTGTATTTTCTGCTGATTATGCTGCTGACTACCTCCGCAGTCCTGCAGTTCAACCCTGTAGCCAATGTCCTGCTGTTGTGCTTTCTGCTGCTGCCCCTGGGCAGTCTGCAGCTGCATCGCCTGCGGCAGCTGACGGCAGCCTCCGGCAGTCTTCTGCTGCTGTATACGGAATTTGACCGCAGTCCTGACGGCGCATGGGCAGAGCTGCAGCACTTAACCCAGGATTTTTCCCTGGCCAATATTCCGGAGTACCTCTATGCGGCCGTCGTCATGTCGCTGCTCTTCATGGCCCTGCGGCGGATGCCAGTCTTCAGCCTGATTTCAGTGCTGATCGTGCTGCTGCTCTGCCTGCTGCCGCCTGGCAGCTGGACCATTTAGCTGCCGGCCTGCCGGAGGCGGCATCATACCGGTTAAGGAACAAATAATGCAGAAAAATGCGGTAAATTCAAAAGCTCTGCCCTCAGTACAGAGCGCCGTCTCGGTCAGAAAAAACATCTACACTGCCCTGACCGGAAATTCATGGTGGAACCTGTATTTTCTGCTGGTACTGCCGCTGGCGGCTGCCTCAGTCATTCAATTCAATCCCACAGCCAATGTCCTGCTGTTGTGCTTTCTGCTGCTGCCCACCTGCCGCCTGCTGCTGCACCGCTTCCGGCAGCTGACGGCCACAGCAGCCGGCCTGTTGCTGCTGTATACGGAATTTGACCGCAGCCCGGACGGCGTTCCAGCGGCCATGATGCAGGTCATAGAGAAAATGTCCTTCAGCGAACTGCTGGATTCCCTGTATGCAGCCGAAGCCCTGCTCCTGCTGGTGCTGCTGTTTGTCATACAGATGTTCTGGTGGCTGCGGCGGCGACTGCGCTTCAACAGTATTTCCGCGCTGATCGTACTCATGCTCAGCCTGGTGCCGCCGCTGCACAGCTGGATCAACAGTTTGTCCCTGTCCTGGCAGCAGGGCCTGCAGAACATGCAGATGGCCGAGGCCCAGAGGACTATGCCCGGGCTGGTGGCCCAGGAGGGGCCGGCCACGGCGGAGAATATTGCGCGCTGGCTGCAGGACTTTTACCGCTTTGAAGCCGACCGCCGGGCTGAGCTGCCGGCATCCCTGCCTGATGGTTTCACCTCCTTTGACATCATTCTGCTGAATATATGCTCGCTGTCCACGGCCGATTTGGAGGAGATCGGGCTGACTGATCATCCTATTTTTGCCGATGCCGATATAACCTTCAGTGCCTTCAACAGCGCCACCTCCTACTCCGGTCCGTCCACGCTGCGCCTGCTGCGCTCCGTCTGCGGCCAGAGCTCCCACAGCGATCTCTACACGCTCAACAGCAGCTGTGAACTGGTCTCAAATCTCGAGCGCCTGGGCTTTCACAGCAATCTGCTGATGGATCACTCCGGCGCCTTCGGCAATTATCTGCAGGGCCTGCGATCCTATGCCGGTTTTACCGCCCCGCTGGCTTCCCAGTCTTCATACAAAGTACGCTACCGCTCCTTTGACGGCGAGGCCATCTTTGCCGACAACGATGTCTTTGCCTCTTATTTCGACACTGTAGCCGCCCATGCCGATCAGCCCAATTTCACGCTGTTCAATCTGGTGGCCCTGCATGACGGCAATGCTTCAGATAATGCCCGGGAGCAGAAGCTGGGCCACAATGATTTTTACCGCGTCCGGGCCGCGCGGCTGCTGGATGAAGTAGCAGCCTTTGAACAGCGCCTGGCCGCCTCCGACCGGCCTGCCCTGCTGATTTTCGTCCCTGAGCACGGCGCTGCCCTGCGCGGAGACAAGATTCAAATGGCCCGCCTGCGCGACATTCCATCGCCCTCCCTTACCGGAGTGCCTGTATACCTCAAACTCTTCAATCTGCCGCGGGAGCACGGTACCCCGCAGCTCATCACCATGCCCGGCAGCTATTTGTCCCTGGGCACCATCATAGCCAAGGCGCTGGAGGACAATTTCTTTGCCGCCGACAGTACGGCCGATCTGCAGGATTTGACTTCCACCCTCACTCCCACCGGTCAGGTCAGTGAAAACTCCGGCTCCGTGGTGCTGCGTTTCCAAAACGAGGACTATCTGCAGCTCTCCGGACGCTCCTTTACCCGCTATCCGCGCTGATCTGAGCTGAGCTGAGATCTTCATTGTCAACCTCTTTGCACCGGAGGTTGACGCTGCCGCCCTGCTGCGCCCATGATGAGCGGCAGGAGATCATCATGGATACAGTACAACAGGTTCTGCAGGCCCTGCAGAAGGCAGAAGGCCCCCTGTCCGGGGAGGCCCTGGCCCACAAACTGGCCTTGTCGCGCACGGCGGTGTGGAAGGCCGTCAACCGCCTGCGCGCCGCCGGCATAGAAATTGAAGGCCGGCCCAGAACAGGCTACAGGCTGCATTCCGGGGATGTGGATTTGTTCACTGCCGAGACCATCAGCCGCTATCTCAATAGAAAGCTGCAGAGCAGCATCAAACTGCAGGTGCTGGCGCAGACCGTGTCCACCAATGCCGGATTAAAACAGGCTGCAGCCGAGGGGGCGCCGGCCTGGACCTGCTTTGCCGCCGCCTCGCAAAGCGGCGGGCGGGGCAGACGCGGACGCAGCTTTTTCTCTCCTGAAGGCGGCGTTTATTTAAGCCTGCTGCTGCGCCCGCGCCGGCTGCGGGCGGCCGAGAGCAAATGGCTGACCGTCTGCGCGGCCCTGGCGGCCTGCAGCGCGGTGCAGGATTTGATCGGCCGCACTCCTGCCGTCAAATGGCTCAATGATCTCTATATGGACGGCCGCAAGATCTGCGGCATTCTCTGTGAAGGCGAAATGAGTTTGGAGGAAGATCTGCTCTCCTCCGTAGTCGTGGGCGTGGGCTTTAATCTCTATGCGCCGGCCCCGGGGGTTACTCTGCCGCCGGCTCTGGCCTCCTCCATGGGTTTCATCAGCCCGCGGCGGCTGCCGGACGGCCGGGCGCGGCTGACGGCCCTGTTCTTAAATCATTTTGCCGCCGAGCTGCAGCATTTTCAGCCGGCAGATGCCGCCGCCCGCTATAAGGCCCTCTCCTGCGTGCTGGGACGGGAGATCATCATCAGCGGAGAAAACGGCCCGCTGACGGCCCGGGTGCTGAATATAGATGAGCACTGCTGTCTGCAGGTGCGCTTTGCCGACGGCACCCGCGCCTCCCTGCAGGCAGGAGAAATAAGCTTCAAATTCAGTGCCCAGCAGGCCGCCCCCGGAGCAGATGATCTCCCCTCCCCCGACATAAACACCGACAACATCAACACCACCGACACCAACAAATAAAAACACAGTGCTGCCCAGACCACACCAGGTCCCGGGCGGCAGAGGAGCAAAGATCCATGCAGATTAAATTCAAACCAGGCCTGCCCCAGGACCATAGCGGCAGCGCTATCCAAGACGAAAATGAAAAAAACGCAAACCAGGACACTGTATTTTCCCCGCGGCTGCAGCAGGCGCTCGATCGGCTGCTGCAGGGCGGCAGCCTGAGCCGGGAGGAAGCCATGCTGCTGTGGGATGAGCCCCTGCCGGCCCTGCTGCAGGCGGCCGATCAGGTGCGGCTGCAGTTCTGCGGCAGTGCTTTTGCCCTGTGTGCCATAGCCTCGGTCAAATCAGGCCGCTGCTCTGAAGACTGCCGCTACTGCGCACAAAGTGCGCTGCAGCAGCACAAAATCCCCCGTTATCTGATGCCGGCAGAGGAAATCAAAGCCGCCGCCGTGCAGGCTGTCGCAGACGGAGCCAGGCGCTTTTCCGTGGTGGCTTCAGGCCGGGTTATGGGGAAAAAACAGCTGCAGGAGATGTGCCGGGTACTGGCTGACATACATCATGACATGCCCGATCTGCCGCTTTGTGCTTCGCTGGGGCTTATTGATGAGGAAGACTGCCGGCAGCTGCTGGCCGCCGGTGTGCAGAGACTGCACTGCAATCTGGAAGCCTCGGAGAGCTTTTTCCCGCAGCTGTGCCGCAGTCACAGCTTTGCCGACAAAATCCGCACCCTGAAGGCGGCGCAGAAGGCCGGACTGGAGCTTTGTTCAGGAGGTATTTTCGGGGTGGGAGAAAGCCGGGAGGACAGGGTAGATCTGGCTTTGACCTTAAGGGAGCTGGGCGTGGGCAGTGTGCCGCTCAATCTCTTTACGCCCATAGCCGGCACGCCTATGGAGGCGGCCCCGGTGATGAGTGCTGAGGAATATATGCGCACGGCAGCGATCTTCAGAATGCTGCTGCCGCGGGCTTTTCTGCGCCTGGCCGGCGGCCGGCTGCAGCTGCCCGATTACGGACGGCAGGCCATGTGCGGCGGCGTCAATGCCATGATCATAGGCAGCATGCTCACCACCTGTGGCCCACAGCCGGCAGATGATCTCAAACTGCTCTCCGAGCTGCAGTTTACGCCCTGCGCCTGAGCCTGATTAATCTGCAGCCGGTTGCGGCTGGACCGGGATGCGCTGGTGCGCCATCCTGGTCTTTTCCTCATTCAGCCGGCCCCAGACACAGCCGCAGTACAGCTGATTGTAAAAGCCTGTTTCCCGCACCAGATAATTGCGCCTGTCGGCCATGCCTTTTTTGCGCCAGTCCTGCGTCCAGTAGGTCACCCCGCTTTGCTCCTGGGCCCGCCGGCCGGCGGCATCCACCTGGGCTTTGCTCTTCCAGCGGGAGGTGGCCAAAGTGGTGGTGAAGAGATCTATGCCCTCCTGCCGGGCAAATCTGGCCGTCTCCTGCAGGCGCAGGTCAAAACACAGCTGACAGCGGGTGGAGCGCTCGGGTTCATCCTCATGCCCGCGGACGGCCGCGGCAAAGCGCTGCACTTCATAATCCCCCACCGCATAAGCAAAGCCCAGCTGCCGGCACAGCTCAATTAACTCATCGCGCCGCACCTCATATTCCTGCCGCGGGTGAATATTGGGATTGTAAAAGTACACCAGGGTATCGATCTGATTGGCCTGCAGACACTCCAGTACGGCGCCGGCACAGGGCGCGCAGCAGCAGTGCAGCAGCACCCGGCTGTGCCCCGGCGGCAGGGTCAGCGCAAGCGGGGTGTGGCCGAAATCAGCAGGCAGCTGCAGCATGGCTCCTCTCCTTTCCTAAGATTAGGCTGCGGTTAAAACAAAGCCGCCAGAGCCTGCGCTTCTGCCGGGGTGGTGGCCCAGCTGACGGCTATGCGGTACACCGTGCGTCCGTCGGCCAGCCGCTCCCAGAAGGACAGCTCAGCCTGCCCCTCGATTCGGCGGCAGAGCTCCTGATCCAGCACCACAAAGATCTGATTGGTCTGCGTGGGATAAAACAGCGGTACCCCGCGGGCGGAAAGCTCGGCCGACAGCTGAGCGGCCAGGGCGGAAGCCTCCCGGCCTATACGCAGGTAGAGATCGCCTGCAAACAAAGCCTCAAACATGGCCGCGGTGACAAAGCCCTTGGCCAGCAGGGCTCCGTGCTGTTTGACCTGTGTGAAGAAAAAGCGCGGGGGCTGCCGCGGGAACACCACTGCTTCGCCAAACAGCGTTCCGCATTTGGTGCCGCCTATATAAAAGGCATCGCACAACGCGGCCAAATCGGGCAGTGTGACATCATTGAGCGGTGAGCCCAGCGCATAGGCCAGGCGGGCGCCGTCCACATACAGCGGCAGGGCAAATTCATCGCAGACCCCTCTGAGCTGCTGCAGTTCAGAAAGCGTGTACAGCGTACCGTATTCCGTAGGCTGGGAGATATAGACCGCCCCGGGCTGCACCATGTGCTCGCCGTTTAAGTCAGCAGCAAAGTTCTCCATATAAGCCCGCAGATCTGCCGCCTGCATTTTGCCGTCCACTCCAGGCAGCTGCAGCACTTTATGACCGGTTGCTTCAATGGCCCCGGCCTCGTGCAGGCTGATATGCCCGGTATTGACGGCCAGTACGCCCTGCACCGGATGCAGCAGGGATGACAGCACCACCTGATTGGTCTGCGTGCCGCCGCACAACAGGAAAATACCCTCCTGCGCCCGCTTTGAATCCAGTCCGCAGGCGGCGGCAATGAGCTCTTTGGCTGAGCGGGATACTGCATCGCAGCCGTAGCCCAGGAACTTTTGTCCTCCCAGAGCAGTCAGCCGCTGCATTACCTCGGGATGCGCGGCGGAGCAGTAATCATTTTCAAACTGAAGCATAAAGAAATCCTCATCAGGCAGGATCTGCTGATTTGTACTAAACTGGTTTTTTGACCTGCCGGGTCAAAGAGTTTATTATAGCCCCCTGTTTTGTCGGAATCATGATCATGGGATTTAGTACCGCCTTTCTGCTTGCCCTGGCCCTGAGCGTAGATGCTCTGGTCTGCTCCATTATTTACGGTAAAAGAAATTTTTCCGCCTCCCTGCGCCTGCGTTTTGCCTTTTATACGGCCCTGACCTTTGGCAGCTTTCAGGCTGCCATGCCTATGATCGGTTTTTACGGCGGTGCCTACACTGCCCAGCTGATCGAGAAGTTTGATCACTGGGCCGCCTTTGTGCTGCTGGCTTTGGTCGGAGGCAAGATGATCCGGGATGCCCTCTTGGGAGACGATGAAGATCATGAATTAAAACGCCTCTCCCTGCCGGTGCTGCTGACCCTGGGAGTGGCCACTTCCATAGATGCCCTGGCCCTGGGGTTCTCCATGGGCCTGATTTACGACAGCATTATCTTCTGCGCTGCAGTGGTGGGCATTACCTGCGCCTGCATTTCCTTTGCCGGCTTTATGCTGGGACAGCTGCTGTGCCGGCTGCGGCGGCTGGATCGCAGCCTGAATTTGCTGGGCGGCCTGGTGCTGCTGGGCATAGGCGGGCGTATTTTAATGGAGCATTATGCCTTTGCCGGGCTGTAGTCCTAGGCTTTAGGTGATTTTAATCTGTGCCCGCCCCCGGCTTTTGTCGCAGATTAAGGCGGCAAATTCCTGCGCCCGGCGGCGCGGCAGGCGCACGGTGAGCTGAGCGGTACTGCCGTAGCTCTGCGCTATGATCTCGGCGCGAAACTGCGGCAGCTGATACTGCAGGAAACCAATCAATGCGTGATCGAGGCTGATTTCCAGCACCGCGGGGATCATGCGCTCCCCTACAGGCAGATTGAGCAGCGCCTGTCGCACAGAATCCTGATAGGCCCGGACCAGACCGCCTGTTCCCAGCAGAATGCCTCCGAAATAGCGCGTCACCACCGCGGTAATTTCCCCTATGCCGCAGTGCAGCACCACATTGAGCATGGGCTGGCCGGCTGTGCCATGCGGCTCGCCGTCGTCCGAGCAGCCGCAAAAGGCCGTACTGCCGGGGCGGGAGGCATTGTAGGCAAAGCAGTTGTGATTGGCATCGGCATACTGCGCCGCCACCGCGGCAATAAACTCCCGGGCGGAGTCCGCATCCGGGGTATGGCCTATGGTGGTAATAAAGCGGCTTTTTTTGATCACCAGCTCATTGACATGCACCGCTCCTGCCTTCAGGGCGGGCACAGGGTAGATCTCTTCTTCAGCCTGAGGATCCTGCTTCATAGTGCTCCCCTAAAAGGACTGAATGGTAAAGCGGCCGTTGTTCTGCAGGCGCACAAAGGTGACTTCCTCATAGCCGGTTTGATTGTCCATGGGTACGGTATCGCTGAATCTGTACATGATCTTAACCCAGCCCAGCCTGACTTCATCATTGTCCGCGGGCCGCAGGTTGCAGTCATGATAGAGATAAACCTGGCGCACATCATCCACTTCATCGAGAATAATAGGCGCTTCCTCACCGGCGGCATAGACATACCAGCCCACGGTCAGCCATTTGGTCTGCTCCACCCGGGCATTTAAGGCCACCGAGCAGTCCTCGGTGCTGTCATTTTTAATATCTATGCGCACCCTGGCCTCACTGACAGTCATACCGGCCAGCAGCAGGACGGCTGCGGCGGCAGCAGTGGTTAATCTTCTTATGAGCATATGATTTCCAGAGCGCTCCCTGCAAAATAAAACAAAAAAATCCCAACCCCTAAGGCAGATCTGCGCGGCAGACACCTTGCTGCTACAGGATAAAGAAAATAACCAAAATCACCGCTGCGGCTATGAACACCGTGCCTTTGCCGCTGAAGCCGGAAAACAGGCTTCTGGGGGTGGCATCGTAATTTTTCATGTCCTCCAGCTGTTTTACCGACAGCCCGCTTAAGGCCCCGCTGCGGATCTCCTGCTGCATCTGCCCGGCATCAAGCTTTTCGCGCAGGGCTGTGGCGCGGGCGATGAGCTCTTCCACATTCAGCTCTGCCGGCTGCGTCTGTGCCGGAGCGTCGCTGAGGCGGGAGAGTTTGACCAGCCCCAGCTCCTGCATGGAGCGGGTCAGATACAAAAACAGCGCCGTGCTCTGCACCAGCTCAAATTTGCCGCGGGTGTTCTTAAAATGCATGGAGAGTTTGCCCATTTCCAGGGCCGCCGCGCGCAGAAACAAAGACTCCATGCCGGCGGCATCGGCAGGATCTTCGCCGCGCTCCAGCAGGTTTTTCACCATTTGTTCGGCTATGGCCTGATGCCCCTTGCTCCACAAATCGGCAAAGACCGCGGCCAGTTTGGCCCCGGTATCGGCATCAATGCCGAAAGCCGGCTGCGGATCGCCCAGCAGGGCTGTAAAGATGCGGGTAAGCTCCTTCTGCTTTAAGGCGGCAGTATAAAGTTTAAGCCCGGAGGCGGCTAAAAAAGCTGCTTTGGACATGCCTGTGTTTCCTTATCCAGTAAAGATTGTCTGCACTACAGGATTATGCACAAAAAGCGCCCTCTTTGCCAAAGAAAAGAGAGGAGAGGAGGCTCCGCGGCGGACGCGGAGAGCCAGGAGGGCGTGAAGATGAATTAAAAAACAGAGCGCAGCCCTGCCCCGTTACCTGGGCAGGACAAGGCGCTGCGGATGCACCAAAGGCTTAATTTTCCTCATCGGCCGCCCAGCCGTGGGCATAGGTCAAAGCCTTTTTCCAGCCTTTGAGCATGCGCTCCCGGACGCTGTCTTCCACTGATGGCGTAAAGACGCGGTCCACTCCCTGATTGCGCAGCACCTCGCTTTGATCAGACCAGAAGCCTGTGGCCAGGCCGGCCAGATAAGCCGCTCCCATGGCCGTGGTTTCCACGCAGCGCGGGCGCAGTACAGGGGCATTGATGATGTCGGATTGGATCTGCATCAGCAGATTATTGGCACTGGCGCCGCCGTCTACCTTGAGGGAGGTCAGCTCTATGCCTGAATCGGCCTTCATGGCGGTGATCACATCATGGGTCTGATAGGCCAGGCTTTCCAGCACCGCGCGGATGATATGGCATTTGTTGACCCCGCGGGTGATGCCCACTATGGTGCCGCGCGCATACTGATCCCAGTGCGGCGCTCCCAGTCCGGTAAAGGCCGGCACCACATAGCAGCCATGGGTATCGCTGACCTTGGAGGCCATATATTCCGTGTCGGCGGCGCTGTCCACCAGGCGCATTTCATCGCGCAGCCACTGTATGGCCGCTCCGGCCACAAAGATGGAACCCTCCAGGGCATAGTAAACCTTATTGTTGATGCCCCAGGCTATGGTAGTGACCAGTCCATTGTGCGACAGCACCGGTTTTTCGCCTGTATTCATCAGCAGAAAGCAGCCGGTGCCGTAGGTGTTCTTGGCTTCACCGGCCTTAAAGCAGGTCTGGCCGAACAGCGCGGCCTGCTGATCGCCGGCGGCGCCGGCTATGGGAATTTCCCCGCCCAGAAAGGAAGGGTCTGACATGCCGTAGACGCAGCTGGACGGTTTGACCTCAGGCAGCATGCTGCGGGGGATCTGCAGCTTCTGCAGAATTTCCTCATCCCACTGCAGGGTATTGATATTAAAGAGCATGGTGCGGGAGGCATTGGAATAATCGGTGACATGCACACGCCCGCGGGTGAGCTTCCAAATCAGCCAGGTATCCACGGTGCCAAACAGCAGCTCGCCCTTTTCGGCGCGCTCCCGGGCACCGGGTACCTGCTCCAGGATCCAGCGCAGCTTGGTGGCCGAAAAGTAGGCATCTATCACCAGACCGGTTTTCTGCCTGAAGGTTTCCGTCAGGCCTTCGGCCTTGAGGCTGTCGCTGTAGGCCGAGGTGCGCCGGCATTGCCAGACTATGGCATGATAAACCGGCTGGCCGGTATGGCGATCCCACACTATGGCCGTTTCCCGCTGATTGGTAATGCCTATGGCCGCAATATCTTCGGCTGAGGCATTGATCTTGTTCATGGCCTCCACGGCCACGCCCAGCATACTGGCCCAAATCTCATCGGCATCATGCTCCACCCAGCCCGGCTTGGGGAAAAACTGGGTAAAGGAACGCTGGGCCACGGAATGAACATTGCCGCTTTTGTCAAACAAAATACAGCGGTTGCTGGTGGTACCGGCATCTAAAGCCATTACATACTGAGCCATGGAAGGTTCTCCTTATTTGATTTTCAGGATCTCCCGGGGCTGTCCGCCGCCCGGGACTGCCTTAAACTTCGTAATCTCGTAACTTCGTAAAACTTCGTAATTCACACTTTGGGGGATAATCTGCCAATCTGCCGCTTTGCCAGACTAAACGCGCCTCAATCCCGGCTGGCAGACTGCTCCCCGTAGCCTGCAGCATCGCCCAGTCTCCAGGCCTCATCGAGGATATACAGCGGATGCACGGCCTTCTTGCCTGTACCGTCGGCCATCTGCAGGCGGCACAAATTGCACTCGCACACCCCGGCTGCAGCCTCGGAATTGATGATCTGCCGGCGCAGCTCGGCTCCGATGCGGGAGGCTATGGGGGCAGTCCCGGCCTTGTAGCCGTAGACGCCGGACAGCCCGCAGCAGGGTGCCGTGGCCTGCTCCAGCTGCAGGCCGGGGATCATGGCCAGCAGCTTCATGGAGGGCACGCCCATGCCCTGCACCTTGAGGTGACAGGGCGTGTGATGAATATAGCTGCGGTTTATCTCCCCCAGCAGATCTTTTTTCAGCAGACCCTCTTCATCCAGCTTGAGCAAATACTCACAAATTTCATAGAGATTTTGATTGTAAAGCTCCACTTCCTGCTCCATATCAAACAGCTCGGCATACTCCTGCTTTAAAAAGAGCGAACAGGTGGTACAGGTGGTCACTATATCCAGGCCCTGTGCCGTATATGAGGCCAGCAGAGCGCTGTTGTGCCGAGCATTGCTCTCCACCCGGTCGAGAAAACCGGTGGACAGCAGAGGCGAGCCGCAGCATTTGAGCCTGGGGTCCACCACTACCTCCACCCCCAGATAATTGAGGATCTTAACCAGCAGTACCCCGAGTTCCGGCTCATTGTAGTTGACATAGCAGCCGGGGTAGAACAGCACTTTGCGTGAGCAGGAGGGCTGTTTGATTTTGGCAAACAGCTGCATAAAGGAGCGGCCGGCATAATGCGGAAAAGGAGCGTCCGGATTGAGCCCGATTAAGGACAGCCCGCGGGTTAAGGCCGCGGCCTTCATGCCGCAGTTGGCTCCGGCGGCCAGCAGCGGGTGGCGCGAGAACAGCCGGCCCAGCTCTTCATTGCGCGAGAGCAGCTGATCGGCCAGATCGTGGCGGTTGTGCTGATAGTACAGTGCCCGGGCCTTCATGTTCAGGCAGGATATGGGCGTGCCTGAGGGGCAGACGCGGTCGCAGTTTTTGCAGTTGGAGCAGAAATGCACCATGGGATCGTTGTCCTGCACCAGTTTTCTGATGCGGGTCAGCGAGGGACCGTTTAATTTGGGGCCGCGGTAGGCCTGTGTGGCCCGCACCACCGGACAGGCGGTCAGACAGATATTGCAGCAGATGCAGGCATCGGGATTATCGCGGTACAAAGCTTTTTCTTTTTTTGCCATGACTGCCTCCTACAGCATGGCAGCTGCAGCATAAGCTGTAGCCACAGCCACGCCGTTGCCGGACTTTTCAAAACAAAAATCATAACCGGCCAGCTGCCGGCCTATTACCCTTACATTTTCCAGCACAGGCGAGCCATCCGGAGCGGTGGGATTGAGGCTGCGGTTGACGCGTATGCCGTAGGCGGCAAAGGGCTGGGCCCGGCCGGAGAACAGCTGAGGATAGGACCAGCCGCTTTGATCGGCCGGCACGTCTATCTCCAAATTGAAGATGGGCTCATACATCCGGCCCGGCTCGGCCTTCAGGCCGCCGCCGAATACCCCGCCGGTGGCCAGTACAAATTGATCGGCGGCGTAATGCAGCTTACGGCCGTAATTTTGGGTACAGACACTGCGGCAGCGGCCGTTTTCCACCTCAGCTGAGATCACATGAGCCTTTTCAATCACATCCACCCCGCAGGCGCGGGCGCAGGCATGCAGCAGGGCATCCAGGCGCAGCCCGGTCACTGAAGGAGGCATGGAGGAGGTTTCCACTATGCGGCAGCCCAGCTCCTGCTCCAGCTGCTGCCACACGGCATAATCGGCTTTTTCGCCCAGCACCGGCGGGAAGACCAGCAGCGTGCCCGGCTTAATGGAGCTTTTCAGCTGCGCGGCCACATTGAGCACCTGCTCGGGTTTGTCCAGCTCGCGGGCCACATCCAGGGCACTGACATCGCGCCAGCCCTGTCCCTGGGCAAAGGCCAGCTTCACCCGGCGCTCACCCACAGCCTTTTCCCCGGCAAAATAACTGCGGTAACCATTGGCAATCAGCTCGGGGAAGTAGTCCTTGAGCAGATTAAAGCCCACCACTATGATGTGACCTGCTTCAGCAAAAGCCGCACCGTCCAGGCAGCGCGGCGCCAGACAGGAATTTTTGAAGCTGCCTATGGCCGTGGGCACCCGGAGATTGTGCTCAGGGCTGCCGGTGTAGGGGTAACCGGCTTCAGCCGTCAGACTTAAAAAAGCCTCCATGGCGGCCTTTACCGTCTCCACGCCCACCAGGGCATAGGGATGGGGCTCCGGCAGGGCGGCTATGGCCTTTAAGGGTTCATCCACCTCGCTGCCGTCTGCGGCATAGCCGTAGAGATCTATAATGCCGCCGGCCACCGTCAGCGCTCCCTGCCCGTAAGTCAGCAGGCGCACACTGCGGCCGCGGCGGGCGGCCCAGATGGAGCAGAGCAGTCCGGCAATGCCGCCGCCTATGACCACTACATCACTTTTTTCCATGCTGCCCTTCTCCTGTGCTTTCGTTCCCGGTCGGTGCTGCCGTATCCTGACTGCCGGGATGACTGATATTGAGTGAAACCTCATAAATGCCGCGGGTCAATTCCACATCGCGGAACTGATTGCCCCACAGTACCGGGCGGATGCCCTTCCAGCGGGCTTCGAGGAACTCCCTGAACAGGGCTGAAGTATCCTCAGTCCAGCTGCGGTGCAGGGACTGCACGGTGCCCACCGCGCGGTAGGTACAGAAGGTGCCCTGACAGGTGCCCATGCCCAGGCGGGTGCGCCGGCGCACATCGGATACGGAGTGGGTGTAGGGCTCGGCGCCCACTTCCTCAATTTCCGCCCTGGTGATGTTTTCACATTCGCACACCACTTCTCCCTGCTCGGGATAATGCTCAATGCGCTCGACTATCTTGTGCAGGCGCTGCGGTCCCTGCCGGTTGCAGGCCGTCTCTACTCCGTAGGCCGGAAAGACCTTACGGGCGCGGGCGAGCAGTTCAGGCTGAGCTTCCTCCACCAGCGGCTCTTCAGCCGTGCGGCAGCGGTCATTGCAGCCGAATACCGGCGCCACCAGATCGCATACCTTTTCGGCCATCAGGCGGTGGGTGGTGAACTTGCCGCCGCAGACGGACATCATGCCGGCCAGACCATGCTCCTTTTCATGATCCACCACGGCAAAATCACGCGAGGCCTCGCGGCCGCCGGCCCCGCCGGCGCCTACATACAGCGGCCGGCAGCCGGCAAAGACGCGCAGGATGCGGCAGTCGTCGAGCCGCTCAAAAGCCACGCGCCCTATTTTCAGCATGGTTTCAATTTCCGCCTGACTGGTGCTGTTGTCGTCGGGATCGCTGTCCATGGAGGTGGTGCCGAGAATGGTTACCGTGCCGTGCGGCACAAAGATATCGGCATCTGATGGTTTGTGCAGGCGGTGAATGACGCTCTGCGCCAGGCGGTGATTGAAGACTATCAGCGAGCCCTTGGAGGGTCTGACATTGATGTCCAGGCCGGCTAAGGCCGCCACCCGGCCGCACCAGGGCCCGGCGGCATTGATCACATATTCGCAGGCAATGGTAAATTCCTCACGGCGGTATTTGTCCGCCACCCTGACCCCCTGTACCCGGCCGTTTCTGACTTCAATGCCGGTGACATCGCAGTAGGTCATGACCTGACCGCCGTAGCGGGCCGCCGAATCGTGCAGCTGCCACATCAGCCGGAAACCGTCTATGGCCGCCCCCGGACATTCATAGGCCGCGCGAATGGAGGAGGTTAAATTGGGTTCGCGCCGCAGCAGATCGCGCACTTCCAGCGGTTTGGCGCTGATGCCGGCCCGGGCACAGCCATTGACCCACTGCTTTTCATAAGTTTCGTCGTCTTCGGCGGTGCGGATAAAGATGGAATTGACCGGCTCTACACAATGCCGGCCTATGCGGCGGAGGATTTGATTTTCTTCTATACATTCACGGGCGGCATGCTCATCCCGGACCGCATAGCGGCCGCCGGAGTGGAGCAGACCATGGAAACGGGAGCTGGTTCCACAGCCCAGATCTCCCCGCTCCACCACTATGGCCTTGACCCCGCGCATGGACAAATCCCTTAAGATGCCCATACCGGTGGCGCCGCCGCCGATAATCACAACCTGCGTACTCAGCATAAACTCTCTGACCTGCTTTTTTGTTTTCTGCCCGGCCGTCCCCTGATCTGAGACCAGTCCGGGGGTGCAACCCCACCTGCAGTACGGCCGAATCCGGGAAGTCTGCCGGCGGCAGGCGGCAGAGGTTCACGTGTTGGGGGCCGGCCTGAAAAAAGGATAAGTTCATGCTACTATGCTGCCTTTTTTTCTGCAAATTAACTGGCAGCGCAGTGGGACTCAGGCGGCATTTTCCAGCTTCTGCCGGCCATATTTTTCAACTTTTCATGCGCTCTGTCGGGCCGGATCATCCCGGGTCGGCGGACAAAGTGCGGTCTTTTTCCCTCAATTCTTGCGCACATGTTCAAAATGTGAAGCAGTTCAATTTATCCGCGCCCAAGAAGACGGCGGCTGCGCATTTTTTGCTAATTTTGCTAAAAAACAGGCAGAAGTCTAAAATCATAAGATCTATTGAGGATCTCCAACATATGCCGGCCGATCATAATAAAAAATATAAAGATGCAGACTATTACATCAGCCGCCTGACTTTTCTTCCGGCGGACTATCTTGCCATGGTGCGGGAACTGAAAAACAAAATTACCTCCCGCCGCCTGCTGGTTTTTACCTTAAGGGAACTTTGTGCGCAGCTGCGCCTGGATGATGCCGCGCTGGATGACAGCAGTCTGCTGGAGCGCAGCGGTCAGATCTATCTGGGGATCAGCCATCTGACGGAGAAATTCGGCCTGAAGCTGATCCCGGCCGTCATTCCCTCCACTATGCAGCCGGACTGCCAGGTGGTGCTCACCGCCAGGCCCAATCTCAACAATGACGATGACATCTCCCATGTTCAGGATCTGGTCAAACGCAAACGCCGGCTGACGCAGCGCGATATGATCTATGTGCAGCGCATGCAGGAGAAGCTGGCCAATTACAACATCATGCTGCGGGTATTTGAGGGCCTGTCCCTGATCTGCACGCCGCAGCTCAAGCCGCAGCAGATGAGCGTGATCGACGCCGAACTCACCGCCCGCAGCATGCCTGTGGAAGGAGCCAGATTTCTGCGGGCCTGCTACTCCTACTATGCAGCCCATCCGCTGCCTCAGGTCAGCTTTGCCGACAAAAAACTCTGCCTCAGGCGCATGGATAAAGACGAGCACAATCAGGAGATCTGCAGAATTCTCATCCGGACCGCCGCGGCCGGAGAATGCCGGCTGCAGCTAGATCCAGATTACCCCCTGCTCCATGAACTGCAGCTGCAGGGCAGTTCCTCCGGCAGCACTCCTCCTGAAAGTGTGCCGCAGACCGCAAGATCTGCCGATGCCGGGAAAATCATAGCCGAGCAAATCCACCTTGCCGGCCGGGCTGCCACAGCCGAGCTGGCCGCCCATCCGGCCGGACTGTCGGATGCAGTGCAAAGAAGGCTGCGCCAGCTGATCTGCGGACATCTCAAAGCCGACAGCTGCCTGCTGCCCTGTCAGCTGCAGCTCCTCGACCGCCTGCTGCGGCAGAACCCGCAGGCGCTGCTGCTGATGCCCTCCTTTTCCGATCTCAGCTTTACCCTCAATCAGTCCGCCCATCCGCGGCTGCAGCACAGTTTGTCCATAGTCACCACCTCCAGGCGGGACAAATTGCTCTATCCCTTTTTTATTCTCGCAGAGCAGGCCGCCGATCCTGCCGCGGCTTTCGATCCCGCCGGCAGCGATGTCTTTGTCACGCCCTTTACCATGCCGGCGGAGCTGTCCCGGCATCAGGCCGCCGCCTTTGGCACCTATGTGGGGGCTTTGGTCTGCTTTTATCTGCTGCAGCGCAGTTTTTTCCTGGGCTGGGATCCGCAGAACACGGCTTTGTTCCACAGCATCAACAATCATTTCATCAATCAGGAGTTCAAACCGTCAACCGATCTGCTGCTCTCCTGCGGGCTGTTTTATTACCTCTATCAGCAGCACTTTGCGCCGGCCTCGGCCGGAGTGCCGGATATAGTACTGGCCTCCATGCTGCTCAGTCCGGCCCTGCTGACCCTGTTTGCCCAGCGTATTCTGCGCTGCCACCGGCTGTATCTGGCTTCCATGAATGAAGCCGAGCTGGAGGTGGTGCTGCTGTATATCCTGCATATCATCAGGAATGCGCATTTTGTGCGCGGTGAGCGGCATATGGATCTGCATCATGCCAAAACCCGCCGGGCCTTCTTAAAAAAGATAGCCGCCTTCTGCCTGCAGAAGGAAAGCAGGCTCGGCCGGCCGCTTTTTCTGCAGTTCACCCCCGGGCAGCTCCCTCCCGAAAGGTTTTACTTTGATGCCGTAAACGAGAAAAAGTTTTTCAGCGGGCCGCTGTTTAATGACTTCATGGGGCTGGTGCCGGATCTGATGATCCGCTTCCTGGCCTTCGATCAGGTGGCGGCGCAGCCTGATTTTGAGCTGATCAAGCTGGCAGATTTTGAAGATCCTGCCGGCTCCTATGCCTCTTTGATGCAGGAGCTGGTGGCACAGCAGTCGATCATCACTTATCTGAGCTTAAATGAGCAGCTGCTGCCGGCACAGTTTTATGCCGCCCTGAACTCTTCTGAAAGCTTTACTCCCCTGCTGCGCGAGGCCTTTCCGCTCATCAGCAGCATAGGCACCACGCAGCTGCTGCGCCGCTTCGGCCTGGAAAGCAGTCAGTCCGACCTCATGGTGCTGCGTTTTATCCTCGACAAAGCAGGACTCATAGCCGTCCCGCAGCTGCCGCAGACCACGGCTGAACTGCAGCGGGCCTGGCAGGATATGCGCTTTATGGTCAAACCGGCCCGCCTGGATGATGCCCCGGCCGAGCTGCTGCTCAGCCGGCTGCCGCGCATACAGACGGCAGTACATCTGCTGCTGACCGCCTGTGACGGCCGTCTGCCCGGCCCTGTGTATCAGGCTGTTTTGGATCAATGCTGTGCTGAGATAGGAGGGGGAGGCGCTGAGCTGCGCAGTCTGCTGGACAGCTTTATCAGGCTGCTGGGGCTGCTGGTGCAGAAATCCTGCCGGCTGAGCGCCGAGCAGCTGCCTGAATACTACAGCTCAGCCTACGGCCAGGACAGCAGCCGCAAGCTGCTGACACAGCTCTGCAGCACTTACCTGCAGCTTATAGGCGGCTGCGCCGGCGCGGCTTTTGTGCAAAAAATCAGGGATAATTTCAGAGATCTGGCCGAGAGAATGCATATGGTCCTGCCCGGCATAGAGCCCAAAAAAGGCAGTATCCCCGCTCCCAGAAAACAAGTTGCCGGGACCCGCGCCGCTGCCAGGGCTCCCCATCAGCTTGATCTGCAGCTGATTAAAAGCAAGCAGCAGGAAAGCCACGAGGTGCTCTCAGTCATAGGCAAAATCCGCGATGCCAATGAAGAGCCGCTGCCGGACGAGCCCGAGCCTGAGACCGCCGCCTCAGCTCCGGCGGCGGCAGAGGGGAATCAGGAATCGCCGGAGGTACCTGGTCACGGACAGCAGCTGGCGGCGCTGCTTGATGTGCCGGCCCTGCATCTGCTCTCTGCTCTGCAGGCGCAGCAGAGCGAGGTAATGGATCTGCCTGAATTTGAAGGCCTGTGCCTGAGCGCCGGCTTCATGTCCTCCTCAGTGGCCATTGAAATGCTCAATGATTTTGCCTTTGCGCATTTCGATGAGCCTTTTCTGGAGGCCTCCCCTATGGAAAATGCCGTCTATATTTCCACCTGGCTGATCACTGAGATCCTGCCTGAGGACTGATTTCCGCGCGCTCTGGCTCACCATCCGGCTGTACGGCAGTAATGACTGAATACACCGTGCCGCCGGCCAGCCTGGTGGCTATGGTGCTGCCCGGGCTGGCATGACCCAGCTGCAGGATCTGTCCTGAGGCATCGCGGGTTACGCTGTAGCCGCGCTGCAGCACTGCCAGCGGATTAAGCCCGGTCAGCCTTCCGGCCGCCGTCTGCAGCCGGGTATCAGCCTGCAGCAGGCGCCGCTGTACTGCCTGCCGCGCCCTGGCGGCCATCCCGCTTAGATATCCTTCCTGCTGCTGCAGTCTCTCTCCTGGATCACAGGCCGTCAGCCGCCGCTCCAGCGCCGGCAGCAGAGCCCTGGCTCCGGCCAGATGCTGCTGTACTGCCCCAGTGAGGGCCTGCTGCATCCCGGGCAGGGCTGAAGACAGCTGCTGCAGTTTAACCTCCGGACCTGCCGCCTGCAGGCGCTGCTGCAGGGCATGGAGCTGTGCTTCTGCCTGCTGCAGCCGGCGCTCTGCGGCATGATGCAGCAGCTGCAGTCTGGCATTTAAATCCGCTGCCTGCAGGCGCAGCTGCTGCTGCGGGGCGGCGGCAGCCAGACGCTGCTGCAGCTGTACATATCTTTGTTCGCCCCGGGAAAGCTGCAGGTTTACCGCCGCAGACAAAGCCTGCCGGCCGGCGTCCAGCCGGGAGGAGAACAGCTGCAGCCTCTGCCGCGGCGAGGCAGCCAGCAGCTGCTGCTCCAGCTGTCCCAAACTCCACCCCGCCACATCCTGCCGGCGCCTCTGTGCGGCAGTCAGGGCCTGCAGTATATTGTCCAGCCGGGAGCGCTGCAGCATGATCTGCGCCCCGGGACCTGCGGCAGTAAGCGCCCGGCAGAGCTCGGCCAGTTGCTGCCTTTTTTCATCCAGAATAAGTCCCATGCCGTGATCGAGGGCATTGCTGAAGTCGGCACAGGCGCGCTGCAGATCCTGCCGGGTAAAGGAGCTGACCAGCTCAGCTGCCGCCGTGGGGGTGGCGGCGCGGACATCGGCGGCATAATCAGTCAGCACCGTATCCGGCTCATGCCCCACGGCTGAGATGATGGGAATGGGACTTTGTGCCGTCAGACGGGTCAGGGCCTCATCGGAAAAAGGCAGCAGATCTTCAAAGGAGCCGCCGCCGCGGCCGAGGATGAGCACATCGCAGCTGCGCTCGGCATAGGCCTGCCGCAGGGCCTGACACAGGCTTTGTGCCGCGCCCTCTCCCTGCACCGCGGCCGGATAGAGCACGGTGTCAATCAGGGGATTGCGCCGCAGCAGCGTGGTCTTAATATCATGCAGTACCCGGCCCTCAGGCGAGGTAATAATTCCCACCCGATCCACAAAACGCGGTACAGCCCGGGAAAGCCTGTCGAACACCCCCTCCTGCTGCAGCTGCCGGCGCAGCTGCTCCAGCCGCTCCATGATCAAACCGCGCCCGGCCGGCAGTATCTGCTCGGCCAGCAGCCTGAAGGTGCCGCGCTTTTTGTACACTGAGCTGTGGCCTACCACCGTAACCTGCATGCCTGTCTGCGGGGTAAACTGCAGCCGGCGCACCATAGTGCCCCACATCAGGCAGTCCACACAGCTGCTCTCATCCTTAAGCTTAAAGTACAGATGATTGTGCAGATTGCATTCGGAGATCTCCCCCCGGACCACAGCAGTGCCCAGGCTCTGCATACACTTGTTGGTAATCTCCAGAAAGCGGCTGACCGTCATGACCTGCTGTTCCAGGGCGGCGGCATCATCATTTACCGGCATCAGGATTGCTCCCCTTATCAAAGCAGTACAAAACCTGCAGCTGATTGTAGCAAAAAGGCAGTACAGGCTGCGGCCGGTTCATACAGGCGCCCCGGCCCCGGTATTTTAAAGTTTGGAATCTTTTTTAAAATTTTGTTGACAAGCCCAAAACAGCCGCTATAATGGGCATCACTTTCTGACGCGGGAATAGCTCAGTTGGCAGAGCATAACCTTGCCATGGTTAGGGTCGCGAGTTCGAACCTCGTTTCCCGCTCCAGAAAAACGCACTTCATCAATGGCGCGTTAGTAAAGCGGTTATACAGCGGATTGCAAATTCGTATAGTCCAGTTCGACTCTGGAACGCGCCTCCAAGTGATGCCCAGGTGGTGAAATAGGTAGACACAAGGGACTTAAAATCCCTCGAACCTTAAAAGTTCGTGCCGGTTCGACCCCGGCTCTGGGCACCACGCCCACCAGAAGGACCCTCTCCAAGATCGCGGCGACAATGGTTTCATCTAGGCTTCCGGTTCATCCTCAATA